>CAYNUM010000617.1:0-1890 GCA_964400025.1 uncultured Croceivirga sp. | reverse complement strand
ATTCTTAGAACATAATTTATAATAGTTCTAAATAATAAAATTTAAGAATGTTTAATCTTTAAAAAATTAGTTTTGTCAAACCCAATTTTTGATGTACATTTTACCCCTATGAGAACCACTATATTTTCAATGTTTCTGTTGTTTTCCATTACTACTTCTCAGGCACAGGAAGGTGTGGTCAATATTAAACAAGACCCTAAAATTGATGATCTCATCGAGGTTTACAACAAGGTCAACTCAAATAAGGGGTATTTTCAAATTCAAGTCGGTTTTGGAAGCTATCAAAAAGCGCAAAACCTAAAATCCCAAGTTGATATCGATTTTCCGGGCTGGTATTCAAAAATCGAATTTAAGGAACCCACTTATAGGGTTCGGTTGGGTCGGTTTCAAGATCCCTTGGAAGCCGAAAGACGTTTTCGTGAAGTACGAAAAAAATATCCCAGTGCCATGTTATTAAAACCAGAAGCCGACTAAATTAGCCGACTTCTCTTTTTAAATATCCTAAAGAATTTTTATAGCTTCTTTTTGACCGCCACCTCTTGGAAGGCTTCAATCAAATCACCAATTCTAATATCGTTGTAGTTCTTTACTTGAAGACCACAGTCATATCCTTTTGAAACCTCTTTTACATCATCCTTAAAGCGTTTCAAAGAGGCGAGTTCTCCAGTAAATACGACTACACCGTCTCTTATCAAACGAATCTGCGAGTTTCTGAAGACTTTTCCACTTGTTACCATGCATCCCGCAATAGTCCCAATTTTTGAAATCTTGAAGGTTTCACGAATTTCAGCATTACCGGTAACTTCTTCCTTCATTTCAGGAGAAAGCATACCCTCCATCGCGTCTTTCAAGTCGTTGATGGCATCATAGATGATGGAATAGGTTCGGATGTCGATTTCTTCCTTGTCAGCAACCATTCGGGCATTACCCATTGGCCTAACATTAAAACCAATAATAATTGCGTCAGAAGCACTTGCCAGCAGCACATCAGACTCTGTAATGGCTCCCACTCCTTTATGAATAATATTCACCTGAATCTCATCGGTAGATAATTTCTGGAAGGAATCCGTCAATGCTTCAACTGAACCGTCCACATCACCTTTAAGAATGATGTTCAACTCTTTAAAGTCACCAAGCGCAATACGCCTACCTATTTCATCTAAGGTTATGTGACGTTGCGTTCGAACGGATTGTTCACGTTGCAACTGCGAACGCTTCGTAGCAATCTGTTTTGCCTCACGTTCATCTTCCAATACATTGAATTTATCACCTGCTTGTGGCGCACCGTCCAAACCAAGTATTGAAATTGGAGTGGCAGGACCGGCTTTTTTAATATTCTTTCCACGCTCATCTTGCATGGCCTTTACTTTACCACTACAAATACCAGCAAGTACATAATCACCAACCTCAAGCGTACCGTTTTGAACCAAAATTGTAGATACATAACCGCGACCCTTGTCCAAGAATGCCTCAACAACGGTTCCTGAGGCCAAACGATCCGGATTTGCTTTCAACTCTAACAACTCTGCCTCGAGCAATACTTTTTCTAGCAATTCTTTTACCCCTTGACCTGTTTTGGCTGAAATATCATGAGATTGGATTTTACCGCCCCAATCCTCGACCAAAAGGTTCATTCCAGCAAGACCTTCTTTGATTTTATCAGGGTTTGCTGTGGGCTTATCAATCTTATTTATCGCAAAAACAATGGGTACACCTGCAGCCTGAGCATGGCTGATGGCCTCCTTCGTCTGTGGCATGATATCATCATCAGCTGCAACAACAATAATTGCGATATCGGTTACTTGGGCACCCCTTGCACGCATCGCGGTAAACGCTTCGTGACCCGGAGTATCCAAGAAGGTAATTTTTTGACCGGAATCTAGCGTAACC
>CAYNUM010000616.1:0-1895 GCA_964400025.1 uncultured Croceivirga sp. | reverse complement strand
CATAAAGAATACCAAAAGCAAGAATTGATCTTGTGGCAATGGTCAAAGTTGGTGACAAACTAATATACCTACCCAGTGCCCCTGAAGTACTCACAAAGAGCATGGCGAGGTTTATCTCAACCAGATTTGTTAGTGATTGATTCTTAAGTTGCACTAGGGTTTATCGTGTTAGAGTCAGTGCTTTTTCGCGAATGATATCGGCAACGGGGCGGTTTTGTAAATGACTTTCCAACCATGAAAGAATATCCAAATACAAAAAGGCACGTTTTTCATATGGGTGATTTTCGTATTGTTTCAGATTGTCATAGAGTTTACGAAACTCTGCTTTTAATTCGGTAGGATAAATATCTCCAAGACCTCTTAAAAACTTAATCATTTCATGCTGAACGGCCTGTAAATCGTTCATCTTCAATAAGAACTTGTAGGTGCTTTTGAGTTGCACTTCAAGATGATAATCCATTCCGGCTTCATAATGCGCCACCAAACTTAAAACCCGAGCAAAGCACATTAAATCCTCTCGCATTTTAAGTTGTTTGTTATTTATAATCTTCTTGAGATAAGCAATACAGTTTTTGTTATCACCATTCCCAAAATACAAACAGGCTATTTTGTAATACAGTAACATTACATGATGTTGGTCGATACGATTGCCGTGCTTTTTTATGCCGTACTCGATGATATTGACCAAATAAATACCTTTTTCAAAGGTTCCTTCCAAAAAATGGAGGTTCAGTTTATTGCTATTTAGGTACAAAAATGAGAGCGAGGCTATATTATCATTCTTGGGAAATTTATCGCTAGACAGTATTTCTTCAAGTTGCTGCAGGGTATCCTTAAACTGCGAAGCATATTTCACGAAAAATAGCGACTCCAACAAATAATGGTTTCCTTTAAGATAGAAGACCGGGTTTAGTTTAATCATGTCTTCATTTTCATGAAAAAGGTCCACCCATTTGCTCGAATATTTGTAGGACGAAAGAAAATCTTGAGTCAAAAAACTATACCACAAATGCGCCTTGTAGAGCCATAATTTTTCACGAAATCCCAAATCTTCCAAATTAAGCTGAGGTAGATGGGAATTGAAATACTCGTTTACCGATCTTAAATCCTCATCATTCCGAACATACCCCACTTTCAACATCATTCCATACAATTGAAGGGAAAGGTTAGAGAGTTCACTGGTCATAGAATTGTGTTCCGATAAGGCTTTGGCTTGGCTCGCCAGTTCTTCTGCCCTATCGGGAATACTTCTGGTAATGTATTGTGTCTCAATAATCTTTTCAAGCTCAACAATTTCATAGGCCACGTTTTTCTCTTCGTGTTCCATGGCCATCGTTTTGGCCTTATCAAGAAGTTTCAGGCTCTGTTTGTACAATCCTTTTTGATACAGGATGGTGGCAAAATCAAGTTGTTCGCGAATTTGTACCCTGACATTCTGATTTACGGGATTCAGTCGTAAACTGATCAATATTTGTTTGTAAAGATGCGCCTTTAGGTTGGAAAGCTGTGCCTTTTTGACGATTCCACTTTCCAAAATCTGTTTTTCATCATAGACCCTAAGTTTGTCCAAAAGATTGAACAAGGCGAGAAACTTGGCATCGGTATTTACCCCGAGTCGTCCCACATATAGTTTGAATTGTCGCTTTTCTGATTTTGAAAGTGACTTTATCAAGATGAACAGGCTATCCTTTGAGGTGCTTACCATCGTAAAAATAATTACTTATCACGTTGTTTTACAAACAGTTGAAATTTCGTTTTACCGATTAAACGTTGTAACCAAAAATTCTGGGCCATACCCCATGTCCGTCGGCTTTCTAACTTCGTTAGAATGTGGTTAAACCAACTATAATCATGGGTAAAGATAAGGTACATATTTTTGACACAACGCTTCGTGA
>CAYNUM010000615.1:0-1904 GCA_964400025.1 uncultured Croceivirga sp. | reverse complement strand
TCTTTTGATAAACAGGCAGCGGTGGTCAAGCTACCCATGCCCGAGCCAATGACTATGGCATCATACTTGTCCGCGAGGGTGTGCTTCTTTTTATAGGATTGAACCATGAAAATTCATTTTCTCCTAAAGTACCGAATTATTTTAGCATTACCGGAAAGGCAACATTCCAAAAAGGTTAGTCCAATGTCAGCATGTAAAGCTGAGATAGGTTTTGGGGAACTCCATTTATTTCAATGTTTTCTAAAATTGGTATTCCACCGCAACAATCACCCGTCGATAGGCCAATTTCCAAACTTATTTCAAAACTAAAATCGTCTGCGAAGTTCAAATTGAATGCTAGTGTTCCGGTTTGCCAATTGTCATTTTGTAGTAATAACCGTGGGATGGAATTCAAATTTTGATCATTAATACTTAGGTTGAAATTGTCTGCCGAATTACCGTTAATTGAAATGTCTTCCAATTGATAAGCTTGACTTAGAAAAACATTACTGTCGTTTTGAATAACGTCAAAGAAAAGAACTGGCGGTCCAATACAAGAAACTGCACTGCAATCAAAATCTTCAAAGGGGTTATAATCTTCTGAACAACCAAAAAGTAGCATAGAAAAAACGCAACCAATAAACCAGTACCTTAGTGCCGTCATTTCTTTTTTTGAATAAGAGTTTACTATTTGAGAAGGGTTGCTTAAAAATTAACTTACCAACCACCAGAAGCGCCACCGCCGCCAAAGCCTCCTCCACCGAAGCCACCTCCAAAACCACCAGAGCCAAATCCGCCTCCGCCGAAACCTCCTCCAGAGGAACCTCCTCGATAACCGCCACGGCCCATATTACTGAGAATGATCATGTCCCAAATATCAAATCCGCCTCCATTTCGTCCCCCACGGTTGTTACGCCCCCCACGATTGTTACGGCTGGCCAATATCATAAAGATGATGAAGAAGATGATAATGGGCAATAATTTCCTGCGGGGAAAACCTTGGTCATTGCCAAAAGTGCGTTCTTCTTGAAATTGACCGGTCAGTACTTGAAAAATGGCATCGGCCCCCGCGTTCAATCCACCATAATAGTCCTCTTGTTTGAATTCTGGAATAATGACCTCTTCTATAATGCGTTTGCTCATCAGGTCGGTTAAAAATTCTTCTACCCCATACCCCGTGTTTATTGCAATTCTGCGGTCGTTCCTAGCGAGCAATATTAAAATACCATTGTCTTCATCGGCTTGGCCAATGCCCCATTTTTGTCCCCATTGTGCACCGAGGTAATTGATGTTTTCGCCTTCAGTGGAAGAGATGATGGCTACAACAATTTGTGTCGAGGTACTATCGGAATAACGAACTAGTTTTTGCTCTAATTGACTTTTTTGTGCTGAGCTCAGGAGATTGATATAATCATAAACACTGGTCTGTTTTTCAGGCTTTGCCGGAATTTCAAATTGACCCCATATGAAGTTGCAGGAAAGAAATAGCAACAAGAGCAATGATTGGCATTTAAAGTTTCTTAACCTGCCAAAGACCTGTTTTGATTGGATAGAATCCCTTTCCTTGGAGAAGGCTGGGAGGCACTCCTTACCCTTTCGATACTGCATCGCTCAATTCATTAGTGTCTCCATGGTGCCATGGAAAATGTTCTTCCAGCTCTTTTCCTGCATTGAGAATACCCGAAATAATACCTTCAGTAAATTCTCCCTTGATGAAATGCGACTGTATGATTTCTTTTGTGGATTCCCAAAAGCCTCTAGGTACGGCTTTATCAATGCCTTTATCTCCGTAGATGACAAACTTTTTATCTTCCACGGCAACATAGATCAACACTCCGTTTTCATCTTTGGTATTGTCCATTTTCAGAAAGTGAAAGACTTGTTGCGCCCTACTGAAATGGTCAATTTTTGAGGATGCCTCGATG
>CAYNUM010000614.1:0-1914 GCA_964400025.1 uncultured Croceivirga sp. | reverse complement strand
GATAGGTGACCAAAAACACTACAAAAAACCCAAGTACAATTGCCATTTGATAAAGGGTCACCATCTTTCCCCTAATGTCGGCAGGAGAAATTTCAGCGATATACATTGGGGCATTCATTGAAGCTATTCCAATTCCCAATCCTCCAATAATTCTAAAGAATACTAGCATCGGAACTGTCTGTGGCAATAGCTCGGGCAAGCCAGAACCCCAAGCAGAGATACTGAACAAAATGGCCGAAATGATCAATGATACTTTTCTGCCGTATTTTTTGCTCATTGGCCCTGCAACGATTGCACCGGCAAAACACCCTAAAAGGGCGCTACCCACTACCCATCCTTTAGTAGCTGGGTCCAGTTCAAAAAATTTGCTGAAATAAAATTGGGTTCCGTTGATTACACCGGTATCGTAGCCGAATAAAAATCCGCCT
The DNA here is from genome assembly GCA_964400025.1 of uncultured Croceivirga sp. Lineage (GTDB taxonomy): Bacteria > Bacteroidota > Bacteroidia > Flavobacteriales > Flavobacteriaceae > Croceivirga. The sequence goes on along the minus strand of CAYNUM010000614.1, from coordinate 1,486 downwards.
AAGGCGGCAATAAAGCTTATAAATACAAGGGTGCCAATATTCTTCTTTTGGTCGCTGGCCATAACTTTAGTTGTTGGTTACAGCGACAATTTAGGAAATCTTTTTGAAGATTCTATTGCCCTAATTCCACAGCAGAAAAACCGGACAGTTCTTGGTTATTGAAATTGGAAGTAATCTCAATCGGGTTGCAACACACCTCGCAATCTTCAACGTAGGTCTGTTGGTTGACTGAAGTGTCTAATAAGACAGAAATCTCCTCCCAGCAATACGGACATTGGAAAAATTGTTCCAGCATCCCTTTACTTATTAAAATTCTACATTTAAAAGTTGCCCTGTTAGCTGTAGTAATTGCAGTTCGGCGAGCTTGGCGTTATACTTCGCCAAATTTTTACTGGTCCGGGCATTTAACAGATTGATCTGGGCTTGGCGCAATTCCACAGAGGTAATCTGACCAAGCTTGTAACGCTCATTGGAGCGGTTGTAATTATCTGTTGCTGTCAGAACATTTTGTTGTTGCAACTGATACACCTTGAACCTGTTTTGAAAATCTCCCTTGGCATTGGCAATATCTCTTCTCACCTCTTGTGCGATTTGCGCTTGTTGTGCATCTTGAGAATCCAACAAGATTTTGGCGTTCTTAACCTGTACGACTCCCCTACCGCCGTCAAAAAGGCTCCACGTTAAGGTGGCCCCTAGTCCAAAATTTCTTCTATTGTTCACGGTTACCCCGGGGAAGAAAGCACCAGGAGCATTATTGTTGAGGTTCCAACCATAAAAACCGTTAAGTCCAACTGTAGGTAAAAAAACTGATTTTGCTGACTTTAAGGAATAATCATTTATGGTCATGTTCGACTCAGCTTGCAGCATACGCACATTATTCTCTTCACCTTGGGAAGCAAAATCTTCCAATTGTAATTCACTAATAAATGCAAGCGTAGTGTCAACAATAAACCTACGTTCCAAATCGGCGTTCAAAACGATATTTAGGTCACGCAAGGTGTTTTCCAAAAGTTGCCTCTCATTCATCATATTGATGCTGTCATTGACCAAATCAACTTCAGCGTTCAAGACTTCCAGTTTGTTTACCTGTCCAAATTCAAAACTGTAATTTGCCCTTTGAAGACGACCTTTGGTGTTTTCATAGGTCTGCTTTAATACTTCGATGTTTTCAGATATTCGAGCAGCCTCAAAATACACTGTGAACAATTGTAAGATGGTGGTCTCTAATGTCTCGCGAGCCTGTAAAGAACTGAGATTATACTCCTCCTTTAATCGCTTCATGTCATACCACCTTCCGAAACCATCGAATAGAATATAATCAGCAGCTAAACGCGCATTGTAGCGCTGGGCCTCTGCCTTGTATAAATCAGCGTCGGGTCGAGGTACCGGATTTCCGGTCTCTTCATCAATCAAAAGATTGCCTTCTCCATCACTTAAAAACTGCCCGGGAAATTCAAATGTAGAATCATCGCGTTGGTAGTTGGCC
>CAYNUM010000613.1:0-1923 GCA_964400025.1 uncultured Croceivirga sp. | reverse complement strand
AAAACTTCTGCAGTTGTACTGTTTTCATTCGCTACTTGAGCTTCTTCCTTCTTATTTTTAGGCTTATATCCACGTTTTTTGTAAGTGGCCATGCTTCAAATTTTAGTCGCGCAAAAGTAATTGTTTTCCCCTTAAAACGAAAGGTTATTTATTCCTTATTTTTGAATCCTTTGCGGACCATCCAAAGAATAATCACAACCGCAGTCCATCAAATCCCATGTACCTAAAAAGCTTATCCTTGGTGAATTACAAAAGTTTTGAATCCAAAACTTTTGAATTCAGTCCTGTAATCAACTGTTTTGTGGGCGAAAACGGTGTGGGTAAAACAAACATTTTAGATGCTATTTACCACCTTTCTTTTGGTAAGAGCTATTTCAATCCGGTGTCTACTCAAAATATTAAGCATGGAACTGAATTTTTTGTAGTGGAAGGTGCTTTCGAAAAAGAAGATAGAAATGAAAAAATCGTCTGCAGTTTTAAAAGGGGTGCCAAAAAAATCATCAAAAGAAATGGAAAGGCATACGAACGCTTTTCAGAACATATTGGTTTTTTACCCTTGGTTATTATATCACCAGCTGACCGAGATTTGATTATTGAGGGCAGTGATACCCGTAGAAAATTTATAGATGGGGTAATCTCTCAATCTGACAAAGGGTATTTACAGACTTTGATTGAATACAATAAGGTGTTGACACAGCGTAATTCGCTGTTAAAATATTTTGTGGCCAATAATACCTTTAGTAAAGACACTCTTAGTGTATACGATGAACAGTTGCATGAAAAGGGTACGCGTATTTATGAAAAAAGAAAATCCTTTCTTGAAACCTTCATACCGATTTTCAAAGAGCAGTATTCAAATATTACAGATAAAGCAGAACATATCGACCTTGAATATGATTCCAAACTTTCAGAAAATTCCTTGTTACACCTTTTGAAGAATGCAGTCCAAAAAGATAGGGCCTTACAATATACCAGTGTCGGTATCCATAAAGATGACTTAAACTTTACGATAGCCGGGCATCCCATTAAAAGGTTCGGAAGTCAAGGACAACAAAAGTCCTTTCTAATCGCCCTAAAACTGGCCCAGTTTCATTTTATTAAAGAGCAATCAAAAACCACTCCTATACTCTTGTTGGATGATATCTTCGATAAGCTAGATGAAAAAAGGGTGTCTCAATTGATTTCTTTGGTGAAGCAAGAACGGTTTGGTCAATTGTTTATCAGCGACACTCATCCTGAACGTACGGAAAATGTGGTAAAACAGACACACCAAGAATATAAAATCTTTACTTTGTAGTATGCGTCAGCTTGTTTTTCTCGGCTTGTATATTTTGGTTATTGGATGCACCAACAAACCCCAGAAAGAAGATGTAAATCATTTAAACGGCTATTGGGAAATTGTAGAGGTAGAATTCAATAATGGTCATATAAAGGAGTACTCTATAAGCACTACAATCGATTACATAGAATACAACGGTAAAGAAGGTTTTCGAAAAAAAGTGCAGCCTCAATTAAACGGAAGCTACCAAACTTCTGATGATGCAGAGCAATTCAAAATTTCTGAAAGCAATGAACAATTAACCATGATATATGGTCAGGGCACTGAACAGTGGGAAGAAATATTGATAGCAATCAATGAAAACACCTTTTCTGTGCGAACAACTGAAGGAACGATTTATAGGTACAAAAGATACGAACCCTTAAACCTGGCAAACTAATGGCCAAACGACGCAATGCACATACGAATATGGGTGACGCCCTAAAGGAATTCATTACTGAAAATCGTTTGCAGAAAGGAATCGACAAAGTCGATGCACGTGAGGCCTGGGCAAAACTTATGGGTAATGGGGTTAATAATTATACCCAAAATGTGGAATTAAAAGGAGAGACGCTTTATGTTTCACTTTCTTCCTCAGTACTAAG
>CAYNUM010000612.1:0-1924 GCA_964400025.1 uncultured Croceivirga sp. | reverse complement strand
GAATCACCATCTCTTCTTATCGAAGCTGAAAATAAATACCGGTTGTCATAAGCATAATTAATTCGGCCGAAAACACTTCGTCTAGAAATGGTTTCGTCTCGTTCCGTTACAGCAATATCTGCAGGCTCTAAAAGGTTATAGTTTATGATATCACCGAAAGGTACATTTGAACCCTGTAGATCCGTTCCTCTGATATAGAAGTTTTGAAACTCTAAACCTGCAACCGCTGAAATATCATGTTTTTCGTTAATTACTTTAGCATAGTTCAAAGTGGTTTCACTAAGAATAGAAGATCTCTTTACATTGGTTTGATCTAGAGCGGTCTGTGTACTACGGGCCCTGGAATCAAATTCCAAACCTCTCCAGAAGTAATCTTCGGTATCCCTAATATCTCCGCCCAAGACCGTCTTAATATTCAGACCATCTAGAATTTCATATTGTAAATAGGAGGTAAGGTTACCAAAGTAGGTTTTCTGATACCTATCCGTATTATCCAGTTTGGTGGCAGGGCCAGCATCACCTGATCCTCCAATACCATTGCCGCTTCGGCCGTAATGCCAGTCTTGTGCGGTATCACCTGGTTGGAGCGTAAAAATACTATTGTTGAAAGGGGCATCTGCGCCACCACGATAACCATCGTCAAACGGGGAAAGGCCTAAGGCTATGGCTTGGGCATTTAAGTCTTGTACAAAGGCAATTGAAGCTTCAGTGTGATAAATGGGGTGCACGCTATAGGCTCTTAACAAATCACGCATGTCATGGCCAACAATATCTCTATCGGAAAGAAATCCATTAAAGCTCAAACCGGTTTTGAATTTTTCACCCAACTTAGCGTCAAGGTTCAAGCGAGCATTTACTCTTTCAAAACCTTGTGTTATGGCAACACCTTCGGTATTCAAATAACCAACAGAAGCGAAGTAATTCACATCTTCGGTGCCACCACTAACACTAAAGTCATGGTTAGTGCTATATCCGTTACGAAAGAACCAGTCTTCTACACCAACAACATCTGGAGAATTTGCAAAACCGTTCAATCGGTAATCCACAATTGCAGGGTCTAGATCTGATACATTAAAAGTGCCATTGGCAATATTTGCTCGGGCAATAGCTGCATAGTCACCTGAAGTTGTCTTGATATTATCTCTTAAATACCTACTTGAGGTACTGAAATATGTGTTGTAGCTGAAATTTGCTTTACCGCTACGTCCTTTTTTTGTGGTCACCAAAATAACCCCGTTGGCGCCTCGAGATCCATAGATAGCAGCAGAAGCAGCATCCTTTAAAACCTCCAAGCTTTCAATGTCATTTGGGTTAACTGTTGCTAAAGTTCCAGAAATAGGGTAGCCGTCAACGACAATTAAAGGGTTTGAATTACCATTAATTGATGATGCGGCCCTAATTTGAATCTTGGGATCTGCGCCCGGTGCACCATCTTGGTTTTGGATAAGAACTCCTGATAATTTACCACCAAGAGCTTCATCAACCCGTTGTGCTTGTATAGCGGCAATTTCACCACCACCTACTTTAGCTACTGCTCCAGTTAAAGAAGATTTTTTTCGAGTACCATATCCAATTACAACCACTTCGTCCAAAAGTGCTGAATCTTCTTGCAACATGATGTTCAAGGTCTGTTGATTGGTAATTTCAATAGTCTGTGTTGCATATCCTATGTAGGAAAAACGCAATGATTCCCCAGTGGAAACTTCAATACTGTAGTTTCCATCAAAATCTGTTTGTACTCCACGAGTAGTGTTGAGCACAATTACATTCGCCCCGGGAATTGGGGCATTGTTCTGATCAGTGACCGTTCCTGAAACGGTGGTCTGCGCAAATAGCTGGATATTGACTAACAATAATCCAACCAAAAAAAGTTTAGTTTTTAAGCTCATTTGTTAAATAGTTAATTTAATTGTTGAATGAGTTC
>CAYNUM010000611.1:0-1924 GCA_964400025.1 uncultured Croceivirga sp. | reverse complement strand
TACACTCTTTCCCTACTACGACACCTATCATATACATTCGGTGTTTGGTGTCGCCCAACCTCGGGAATGCCCAGGTGTGCCCACTAAAGTATTAAGTCCAAGAGCCACATGGAACGATGATGAGGCCTACTACACTACTGCGTTTAAGTTGAGCAATGCGTTTCGTGAGAATTTTAAAAAGTTTGAATCTTACGCAAACGAAGAGATTCGAAGAGGCGGGCCGCAACGTTATGCCTTCTAAATAAAAAAACCCCGCTTCTGGCGGGTTTTTTTATTTGAATATTTATCATTATTTGTTTACTCCAGAAATGTATTTCTGTAAAGCCATCGTCATTGAAGGTGTCTCAGGTGTTGGAGCTTTTATGTCAATACGCAATCCAGCTTCAGTGGCAGCTTTGACCGTACTATTTCCAAAGACAGCGATTCGTGTATCGTTTTGCTCGAAATCAGGAAAATTCTTCAAAAGCGATTCAATACCAGATGGACTAAAGAAAACCAATACGTCATAGTAAACATCCCTTAAATCTGAAAGGTCACTAACTACGGTTTTATAAAAAATACCGCGTTTCCAGTTCAACTTGAGCTCGTCCAATGTTTGAGGCACGCTTGCTTTTAGGCTGTCTGAAGAAGGCAACAAAAACTTTTCGTCTTTGTACTTCTTGAACATAGGCACTAAATCTCCAAAAAGTCGTTGACCCACATAAATCTTTCGCTTTCGGTAAACCACATATTTCTGCAAATAGTAGGCAACTGCCTCTGACTGACAGAAATATTTCATACTATCTGGCACCTTGAATCGCATTTCTTCGGCAATTCTGAAAAAATGGTCTACTGCGTTTCTGCTTGTTAGAATAATGGCAGTAAAATCGTTGAGGTCAATCTTTTGTTGACGAACACTTTTGGCCGTTTCGCCCTCAACATGGATAAAAGGCCTGAAATCCACTTTTACCTTTGACTTCTCAATTAACTTGGAATAAGGTGAGTTCTCCATTTTCGGTTCTGGCTGGGAAACCAAAATCGTCTTTACTTTCATAAGTTTCAACTGTTTAAATAGCTGATAATTATTGCTATGGGCGAAATTTCGAGAGTGCAAAGGTACAAAATAAAATAGAATGTATGGCTCGTGATTAACTTTTGAAGGTTTCTTAAAATTTTGACCAAGCCGATGCAATTAATGGCCAAAATGAGCAAAATGACTATATATAAAATGGCTTTAGAGCCTGGAAAAATATAAATCAATAAAATGTTTCCGATAAACGCGATAAGCCCTCCATAATTGAAATAGGTGAGTTTTTCAAAAATGACTTTCCCCATTAAATCAAAATTCTCAAAAAAATAACCATTGCCCACTTGCAGAACTATTTTGATCAAAAAATAAAGGGAAATAACGCCTAGAATAATCATATAGTAATTCGAGTAGGTAAAGCTGACCTCTCCTTGAAATACGCCTCTTGCCACATAAATGAACAGTGCAAGATTGATGATTTGAAAAACGCTAATGATGATGTGAAAACCCTGAAATAACCTGTTCTTTTTCTTGTTTAGCGTGATGTACTTCGCATTAACCGGCAAAATCAAAAAATCAAAAAAAGCGTGTCGAAAAAGATATTTTCCAATACCTAAAAACAACAGGCTCATTAAAAGTAATGAGGTTATCCAATCTAAATCTACAATACTTCTTTGGATTACATTCACGGTTCGACTTTTATACTTGGACTATTGATGCCTGACTTTAGGCCATTCTCAGAAATACTGAATTTTATAAATTCAGGATGCCCCTTTTTCGGTTCGGGAAAGGTAAAATTAAATGCAGAAGTATCGTTGGCCTTGAGCAATTTCAATTCGCTATTTTTTTGAGCAATCTTTAGAGGTCTGATTTCAAGAATGTCTTTATAAGCATCCAGATATGCCACGTTGAATTCAA
>CAYNUM010000610.1:0-1937 GCA_964400025.1 uncultured Croceivirga sp. | reverse complement strand
TAAGAGCCAGGCCACAAAAGTTCCGAGTTGACTAATGACCAAGACCCTTTTTCTACCAATCCTATCAGAAAGCCTACCGAGAATAGGCGCTCTATAAATTGAAAAAAAGGATACATTGCACCTAAAATGCCATAAACAAATCCATTGCCTCCATAATCGGCAACGATAAAAATCAGTATGGGAATTACAATGCTGTAGCCCAAAATACCAATGAAATTTACCAAAAGAATAGGAAATATTTTAGCTGGAATGATTTTGGAAAGGCTCACTGGACTGGAGTTATTTCCTCTTAAAGGTAGCCAATAATCCCCTTTCCTTGAATAATAGCATTAAACAAGAAACCCTCAGGCAATCTTCAACTCAAATACTGAAAACGGGTGGTTGCTTTTGATATTCCTTACTTCGTTCGGCTTCCCTTAAAGCTCTGCTTTGAGAATTGATAAAACATCGGGTAATTAAAGATATCATCCCCTATATAAATTGGTTAGTAAGCTTCCACCCATTGTTCTACTTACTATTTCAGTAATTAGTATAAGCATTGCTTATATCAGTAAAACCGAATATGGCTTTCAATGAGATCCAACTCCATCGTATAGGGTTCCATTTTTTGAAATAATGATTCTCAGATTAAAAAATACATATCACCTAGAGAATTGTTTACCTTCCAATCTATCCCAGAACACTACTTAATTTAAACATTGGCAAGTACATGGCCACAAGTATAACCCCGACAAACAAACCTATAATGACTATGATAAAAGGTTCCATCAGAGTGGAGACCAATTTTGATTTATGTTGTACCTCAGCGGCATACTGTTGATTTAGTTTTTCAAAAATATACTCCGTTTGGTTGGTCTCTTCCGCCACTTTGATTAACGCATGCATTTTACGGTCAAAGACCTTTTCGTCCTTGATACTTTGATGAAGGCTTACCCCGTGTAAAATGTTTTCTTCAATTCGTGTCATTGCGGCTTTTAAGGGATAAAAAACCACCATTTTGCGCACCATTTGCATACTCGTCAAGATTGGAACTTTTGAGGAGGTCAAAAGCGCCATGGCCTGAGTAAACTGGGAAAGATAAACAGCACGAATAAAATTGCCCACAATGGGAATCTTTAGGAGAAAGGCCTGCCACTTCTCTTGAAACCCCTTTTTGCCAAATAGGGACTTTCTAAATATGATAAGGCCAATAAGCACCACTAAAATGGGCAGTCCAAATGATTTGATTCCCTTGGAAACCGCTATGATGCCCTTTGTAATACTGGGCAGGTCCACCCCATTTTGCTTAAAAATATCCTCAAACATGGGCACCACCATGCGCAGCATAAATACCACCACTAAAATCGCTGTACAAAGAATGATTGCAGGATAGGTCATGGCATTCAGCAGCTGTTTCCGCTGTTCATTTTTACGGGTAAAAAAATGACCCAACTCCGTGATGATTTTGGACAGGTTCCCTGTTTCCTCTCCTATTTGTACCGAATACGATTCATATTCCGTAAAATCCTTTTTAGACTGCAATATTTCATAAAAACTCATTCCGCTATCCAGGTTTTCAACCATATCTGTGTAATAGGAGGTCATCTTTTCCTTCTTTTGGTTTTCGGCCAGAAGTTGTAGGCCTTCGCGAAGTCGCACCCCTGCTTTTAGCAAGACCCCCAATTCTGAATAAAAGGATTCCTTTTTTTTCGAGTTGAAAAAAGTGCCGAACAGTTTGATTTCTTTTTTAAGCAAAGCATCCAATCGGTCCGAACCAGATTTTCGTTGCGTGGCAACAGGCGCAGTATGTTCTAACTTAAAGCCCATGCTATTGGTTCATATAAGTTGTGGCTGCATTGTTCTTAAAAACAAATAGCCGTTTGCCGCCATGTTCTTTTGAAAGTTGTATGTCCATCGCATCAATCTCACCTTGGGGTTGCTCCATACCATTTAGAAAA
>CAYNUM010000609.1:0-1947 GCA_964400025.1 uncultured Croceivirga sp. | reverse complement strand
CTCAACTAATTTCTTAAATTAAATAAATACAACTACCTGATTAACAGTAAATTATACCTTTCGTATGCTTACAAATAAAAACACAACAAACCACGCAATTAACACAAACGAGCTCAGGTAATTGAGGTAGAAAAAGTCGGCTGGTTCCACTTCCGTCGCAGAAGCATTATTGAGTAATGCCAGAAAACCAATGAGTAAGGTCATGGCAAAATACAGGACAGGCGCAAGTGCATGAACGGCTACCCTACTGTATTGAGGTGCATTGATACGATCAACAAAAAAACGTAGAAAATAAGTGATCAGGTTGAGTACCAAAAACAAGCCCATGGCACCATAGAAAAAATGGTCACGCCCGAGTCGTGGAGTATCCAGGTTCGTATCAATCGTCAATGGCAAATACGCATAAGACACCAAGAGTATCGCCAATAAAAAAACGGTCATCACCAACCTGACAATCTTCACTGCATTGATCATGGGCGCAAATGTATGCCTCAAAAACGAAATCATCTGAAGGCAAAGTGCATCAACTAGCACCTTCATTTCTTTCCTTTAATTTTGTTCTTGTGAACCTCAACCCTGTCATTCTATCCATCCCACTCTATTTTCTGCTGATTGGAATAGAGCTGATTTGGGAAGCGCGAAAACGCAAAGGGATTTACCGCCTAAATGACGCACTTACCAACATCAGCTGTGGTATATCCTCTCAGGTGACTAATGCACTTTGGGGGGTCATAAGCATTGCCGGCTATCAATACATTTATGAGTATTTGTCCTTGGGTCAAGTACCTGTTAGTTGGTGGACGAACATTATTCTATTTCTGCTAGTGGATTTCATGTATTACTGGTACCACCGAGCCAGTCATGAAATCAACTTTTTGTGGAATGTATCCCATGTCGTGCATCATCAGAGCGAGGATTACAACCTGTCTGTTGCCCTGAGGCAGGCCTCATTTGGTGGGATATTTTCCATGTTCTTCTATCTGCCACTGGCATTTCTTGGTTTCAACACGTACGCCTTTATCGCCATGAAAGGCTTTAACCTTATTTATCAGTTTTGGATACACACTGAGGCAATCAACAGGCTACCACGTTGGTTCGAGCTGATTTTCAATACGCCCTCACACCATCGGGTACATCATGGCAGAAACCCAAAGTACATCGATCGAAACCATGCCGGTACGTTGATTATCTGGGACCGTATGTTTGGAACCTTTCAGGAAGAAGAAGAAAAACCAACCTATGGCGTCACTAAGCCTATTCAGACGTGGAATCCCGTTTGGGCAAACGTCCTTCCTGTAGTTGATATGACGAGACAGGTTTTGAGTACACCGGGAGTACGCAATAAGTTAAAGGTACTGTTTTACAAACCAGGCTGGTTTCCTGCCTCGATGGGGGGCTATCGAGCCGCACCCGAAATCAAATCAGATGATCGTAAATTCAGCACCTTCACAAGCAGACACTTATCAGCATATCTGCTAATTCAATACCTCATCTTGTTAGGTTTGACAGCACTTTTCCTCTTCAATCATGCAACGTTGCTATGGTCTGTTAAACTGATCTACGCCACCTATCTCATTATCACGATTCTTTCTATTGGACTTCTGCTTGAAAACCGCTCCTTTTGGAAGTTTTTCGAGCTGCTACGAAACCTATCCCTACCCCTGGCTTGTTGGTTTTATTTTGAATCGTATTTCATTCCAGCTTTGTTGATCAGTCTTGTTCTAACAGGTTGGTACACGCATATCTGGAACAGATCAAATGCTTAAAAACAGCTACCTACTCTTGAGTGCACTACTTCTAGGTTGTTCTCAATCCAATGTCGAAATTCCAGGATTGGATATTGCTGCATGGAACAATTCAGCGGTGTGTTCGACCGTCAGAATGGAAGGGGCAGCCGTGATCGTAGAGAATGAGGATTTGTTTTTAGGCAAAAGCCAACCAGATATC
>CAYNUM010000608.1:0-1949 GCA_964400025.1 uncultured Croceivirga sp. | reverse complement strand
TACCAATTAATTCGTCTGGTATCACTTCCCCTGTTTCATAGTGCGTAGCAAACGATTTAAGTATTTCAGGTTCACTCGCCCAATGCTCCAATATTTGTGCAGGAAATTCGGTAAAATCACGAGGACCAGAAGTGCCCGCCATACTACCATAGGTTACATTGGTCAATATTCCGTGCATGGCATGGCCAAACTCGTGAAAAAGAGTGGTAACGTTACCAAAGCTCAGTAATGCCGGGTCATCACCAATAGGTGCAGGAAAATTACATACATTGACTACAATCGGGCGTTCACTTCCATCAAGATTTGATTGCCCTTTAAAACTGCTCATCCAGGCGCCACCACGTTTGTTCGAACGGGTGAAATAATCCCCTATGAAAATCCCAAGATGAGTCCCATCCTTATCTTTTACTTCCCATACACGAGCATCAGGATGATATACGTTGATGTCAAAGAGTTCGGTAAATGATACACCCCAAAGTTTATTGGTGGTTTCGAATACTCCCTTGAGTACATTGTCAAGTGATAAATACGGTTTTAAAGCGGCTTCATCCAAATCATATTTTGCTTTACGAACCTTTTCGGAATATTGCCACCAATCCCAAGCTGCAATTTTGAAGTCATGCCCTTCTGCATCAACAACGGCTTGCATATCTGCAACTTCTACTTTTGCCCTTTCCAGCGCTGGTTTCCACAATTGCATCAGTAAGTCATATACCTCTGCGGGAGTTTTTAGCATTCGTTCTTCTAATACAAAATGTGCATGTGTCTCATAGCCCATTAGTTGCGCGCGTTCGGCCCTGAGCTTTGCGATTTTAGCGGCTATCTCTTTGTTATCGGTTTCATTGTTGTTATCTCCACGTAAAACATAGGACGTATACAACTGTTCACGCAAATCGCGTCTGTCAGATTCGGTCAAAAAGGGGTACATGCTACTGCGATGGGGGGTAAAGACATACTTATCCTTATATTTTGCTTTTTCTTCCTCGGTCTCCGCATTTTCCATTTTTTCAGAGGCTGTTTCTGCGGCTGCGGCAATGACACCCTCTGATAGTCCGGTAAGGTCTGCTTTATCCAAAATCAGTTCAAAGCCATTGGTTTCGGCCAACAGATTTTGTCCAAAAGCCGTGGTAAATTCTGAAATATTTGAATTGATTTCTGTGATTTGGGCTTTTTGTTCTTCATTTAATAGCGCCCCACTGCGCACAAACCCTTTCCGTGAATCTTCCAATAATTTAAGTTGCTCATCATTTAGGTCAAGTTCAGCTCGAGCTTGCCAGATACTTTCAACACGGTTGAAAAGACCTTTGTTCAATCTTATTTTATCGCGGTGTGCCGATAATAACGGACTGATTTCACGTTGTAATTCCTGTAATTCAGGATTCGTGTTAGAGCTGGTCATATTACCGAAAACGCGAAGGACTTTGGTCAATGACTTTCCAGTTCTTTCCAACTCCTCAAGCGTATTGGCGAAAGTCGGAGCTTCAGGATTATTTACGATGGCATCAATTTCTTTGAGATTTTCTGCCATGCCTTTTTCAATAGCTGGCATATAATGCTCATTCTTAATCTCATTGAACGGGGGCACCCCAAATGGCGTGTCCCATTCTTGAAAAAATGGATTATCACTTACTTGCATAGTTGATTGCTCAGCTTCGTTTTTACAAGCACTTAAGAGTACCAGTATGGAAATAAAAAGTAGTTTTTTCATAGTAGTCGTTGATTTGATTTTTAGTTGTCAATTCTATAGTTGATTACATGTGAGGTCTATACATTTTTTAATGGGTAAAGTAACCATACATCTGATAAATGAATAGGCCAATTCCTGCTAGCACCAGGTACCAATTCACGGCTTTATAAAATGCAGGGAACTGAACGTTTTTTCGAGAAAGCGTAATAATAAATACAATTGGAATAAGAGCAAGTACCTGACCGACTTCAACACCAAGGTT
>CAYNUM010000607.1:0-1951 GCA_964400025.1 uncultured Croceivirga sp. | reverse complement strand
CACTAAAGCTGGCAACCAAGTGAAACGGAGGTGAGAAAGAGGTAAGAGCTTGGACGATAAAAAAAGGAGCTACGGCCCCGCAGGCTGCCGGGGTTATCCATACCGATTTTGAAAAGGGTTTTATTCGGGCAGAAGTTATTGCTTACGAAGATTACGCAAGTTTTGGTAGCGAAGCGAAGGTTAAAGAAGCTGGTAAAATACGCGTGGAAGGAAAGGAATACACAGTGCAAGATGGTGACGTTATGCACTTTAGGTTCAATGTCTAGTTCTTGAAAGTCATAATTCCCAATATTTTGATTTAACGGTATTTCCTCTTAAGCAATAGCTTAGTTTTGTGCAAAACAACATGAATTTTCGTAGTGTGGGGATTCTTTATGGAATTCTTGGAGTTGTTCTTTTTTCTACAAAGGCCATACTGGTAAAACTCGCATATCGCTATGAGATAGATACTTTGGAGCTCTTGCTTTTTCGCATGCTTTTTTCTGCACCCTTCTACATCATCATTTTACTTTTTATTCAACGAAAGGAAAAACGAGTGCCTACCAAAAAAGACGGTCTATGGATTGTGGTCTTTGGATTTTTAGGGTATTATATGGCCAGTTATTTTGATTTTTTAGGACTGAACTATATCAAAGCTGGACTGGAACGAATCATATTGTTCGTCTATCCTACAATTGTGGTTCTATTGGGTTATCTCTTTTTTAAGGATAAGATTACTCGACCCCAGGCTACGGCAATTGGAATAACTTATTTAGGGGTACTAATCACCTTTTGGAGCGAAGTGGATTTTTCAGGTTCAGATACCCTTTGGGGCGGTTTTTTGGTCTTGCTCAGTGCGATTACCTATGCATCCTACTTAGTTGGTAGTGGATGGCTTATACCTAAGTATGGCGTGCTGCGATTCACCTGTTATGCCATGATTGTTTCAACCCTATGTGTGGTACTGCATTATTCGTTTAATGGCGATTGGGACTTATGGAATTTTCCTGCACCCGTTTATGTTTATGGTATTTTGATGGCCATAATCTCTACCTTGATTCCCTCGTTTTTGGTTTCTGAATCCATTAAACATTTGGGGGCTTCAAATTTTTCGATTTTAGGAAGTTTAGGTCCCGTCAGTACCATTATTCTTGCCTATATTTTTCTAGGGGAGCAATTAACCTATGTTCAGTTGTTGGGAATGTTGGTGGTTATTGCCGGGGTCACCTTTCTCTCACTCAAGGGGAAAACGAAGAAGAGTGCTTGATGCTATCAACAATCCTCTGGTTTTATTGTTGATTACTTTAGTTGTGTGATACTTTGATTTTTGTTCCGAAACTTTATATTAGTCGGCAATATCCCAATTTTAATGGCACAAACGCAATATACCGAAGAGAATATTCGCTCCCTGGACTGGAAAGAGCATATCAGAATGCGGCCGGGTATGTATATTGGAAAGTTGGGCGATGGTTCTTCTGCCGATGATGGTATTTATATCTTGCTTAAAGAGGTCATTGATAACTGTATTGATGAATTCGTTATGGGTTCAGGTAAGACCATTGAAATTACCATAAAGGAAAATGAGGTTAAGGTCAGGGATTATGGTCGAGGTATTCCCTTAGGTAAGGTGGTGGATGTTGTTTCCAAAATGAATACCGGTGGTAAGTACGACACACGAGCGTTTAAGAAATCTGTTGGTTTGAATGGGGTAGGTACAAAAGCTGTTAATGCCCTTTCTACCTATTTCAAGGTTGAATCCACTCGTGATGGGCAATCTAAAACTGCTGAATTCAATACGGGTAACCTGACCAATGAAGCATTGACCGAGTCTTCGAAAAGACGCGGTACGCTGGTGAGTTTTGTGCCAGACGAAAGCATTTTCAAAAAGTATAAGTATAGAAATGAGTATGTAGAACGCATGCTCAAGAACTATGTGTACCTCAACCCCGGTTTGACCATAGTTTTCAATGGC
>CAYNUM010000606.1:0-1954 GCA_964400025.1 uncultured Croceivirga sp. | reverse complement strand
AGTGGTCGCCAATCCGCTCGGAGGGTCCCCGGGAGGCCGGGTCATCACGCAGCCTACCGGAAACTCTCCGAGCGGATTGTCGGGTTGGTGGTCGTCTGTGAAGACCTGCCGGAACTGCACAACCGGTATCCTCATTGATGTAAAGTATCTTTTTCCAAGTTTTACCACCGTCATTGGTTTTAAAAACTCCCCTTTCAGGATTCGCTCCCCATTCCTTGCCTAGAGCACAGACACATGCCACATCTGGGTCATTGGGATCAACCACAATTCTTTTGATTCGTTCGGTCTCCTTAAGACCTAGATGCGTCCAATTCTTACCAGCATCCACAGAGCGGTATACGCCCCATCCATAACCGACGCTATTCCTGGGGTCACCTTCTCCAGTACCAACCCATAAAACATTATGATCAGAAGGCGCTATGGTCAAAGCACCAATGGAATAGGCACGTTGCCCTTCAAAAATTGGAGTGAAATTCACGCCACCATTCGTGGTTTTAAAAATCCCTCCGTCGGCACCAGAAACGTAGAAGGTACTTGGGTCACCGGGAATACCATCAATATCTGTAACCCTGCCTCCCATATTGGCTGGGCCAATAGCGCGCCATTCCATAGAACTAAGGGCTTTGGCATAGTTGTCATTTTGAGAAAATCCAAAAGAGGTGCAGAGCAGCGCCCATAAGATTAGGTGTAAATTAGAAGATTTCATTGTAATCGAATTGGTTGTTAGTAGTTCTTAAGAATAAAGTCCTTGAAAGTAACCAAAATCTACATAACCAAGAAGAAAAAAGGCCTTCATAATAGTTCGTTAGTGCAAAATCCTAACAGCTTGTTAAATAAAACTTTTAAGCAAAATATTGGTTACATTTAGGGGACTAATTCCAACACTCATGAAAAGCTATTTACTCCTTCCATTATTGTTATTGTTCGTACTACCAACTGGTGATTTAAACGCCCAAAGAAAAAAAAGTAAAACAACCCCAACGGAATCATACTCTGAGGATTTATACAGTTCTATGAAGTGGAGACTTGTGGGCCCTTTCCGCGGTGGCCGATCAGGTACGGCAACAGGGGTTATTGGTAACCCCAATCTATATTATATGGGAACCGCTGGTGGTGGCGTATGGAAAACCACAGATGCAGGAAATACATGGAGCTGCATCTCTGATGGGTATTTTGGAGGTTCCATTGGCGCGGTAGCTGTTTCAGAATCAGACCCCAATGTCATCTATGTCGGCGAAGGTGAACAAACCTTAAGGGGCAATGTTTCTTCAGGAAACGGCCTTTGGAAGAGTCTTGATGCTGGAGAAACGTGGGAGTTTATAGGGTTAGAAGGTTCTGAACATATAGCAAGAATCCGTATACACCCTACCAACCCTGATTTGGTCTATGTTGCAGCAATCGGAAACCTTTGGAAGCCCAATACGACCCGTGGTGTGTATCGCACCAAAGATGGTGGCAAGAATTGGGAAAAAATACTATACGAAAGTGATAAGGCAGGGGCCGGTGATTTGGTTCTCGATCCCAACAATGCTCGAATCATGTATGCCGCTACCTGGGAGATGAAACGAAACGGTTATCGCATGGATAGTGGTGGTGAGGATAGCAAAATGTATAAAAGTACGGATGGCGGTGATACTTGGGTCGATATTTCAGAATACAAAGGGCTACCTGATGGTCCTTGGGGTATAGTTGGGATTACCGTTTCTCCAGTGGACTCGAATCGGGTATGGGCCATAATTGAGGCAGAAAAAGGAGGGGTTTATCGTTCTGATGACGCTGGTAAAACATGGCAAAAGGTGAATTCGGACCGGGCGTTGCTTCAAAGGGCATGGTACTATTGTCGCATTTATGCCGACACTCAAAACAAAGAGAAAGTATATGTAATGAACGTGAGTTATGGCGTTTCAACAGATGGTGGTAAAACCTTTAAACTGAAGAACGCGCCCCATGGTGA
>CAYNUM010000605.1:0-1954 GCA_964400025.1 uncultured Croceivirga sp. | reverse complement strand
TGCTACCCGATAAACCGAATTCTTTTGTCAATACACCTTCAATGGTCATGGCGGATTTTTGAAAAGGGAGCTATTCAACTAATAAACTGATAGCTACACCACCACCAGAGGCTAACTGAACTGTTTTGGCATCCCCCTTTTTAATATCCATATTTTCAATGATTAGTGCCTCGGGATTGTTAGCATAGTGAGCATCATCTGCATCGCGATAAATCAAGGCCTTATACGTTTTGCCTTCCTCAAGAAAGTCAAAGTCAATCGTAAGTTCTCGTTCATTTTCATCAGTAATCGCACCCACAAACCAATTGCCGGTCTCTCGCTCTTCACGTGCTATGGTCACAAAATCACCTACTTCGCCGTTCAGCACTTTTGATTGTTCCCAATCAACCCCTACATCGCGAATGAACTGCATGGCAGGTTGACCCTCATAACTTTCCGGTAAATCGCAGGCCATTTGAATGGGACTATAGATGACAACATAAAGCGCCAATTGTTGCGCTATGGTGGTGTTGATTTGGTTATTCGGCTTGGTGGGCAAGCCGATATCAAAGACACCGGGAGTAAAATCTATTGGACCGGCCAACATTCGGGTAAAAGCCACGATGGGCAAATGCTCGGGCGGATTGCCTCCATCTGTAGCCCAAGCATTGAACTCTTGACCACGCAAACCTTCTCTTGAAATAGCGTTGGGATAGGTACGTCTCAAACCTGTGCCTTTTATTGGTTCGTGTGCATTGATGGCCACTTCATATTTTGCCGCCGTTTCCA
Source organism: uncultured Croceivirga sp. (assembly GCA_964400025.1). Classification (GTDB taxonomy): domain Bacteria; phylum Bacteroidota; class Bacteroidia; order Flavobacteriales; family Flavobacteriaceae; genus Croceivirga. Next base: position 1,186 of record CAYNUM010000605.1, on the reverse strand, counting down.
ATACCCGTCGATAATGATTCACCATATATTGGCCATGGTGATATTCACCCTTAGGTATGATTTTACCGACATAGCCTGTTTTGACCGAGTGCATACCCAAACGATTCATAAGTTCGTAAGCTGCATTCATTTGTTTATCGTAGGTTCCGGTAGCGGCTGAGGTTTCATGATGCATAATGATTTCAACACCTTTTTCCTTTCCATAAGCGGCTAAGGCTTCAATGTCATAATCAGGATAAGGTGTTACAAAATCGAATACCCCTTCGCGGTCTTCGAAACCAATCCAGCGTTCCCATCCGACATTCCAACCTTCTACCAAAACTCCTTTAAGGCCATTGGCAGCAGCAAAATCAATATACTTTTTGGTGTTTTCTGTAGTGGCGCTGTGCTTGCCATGGGCTTTTCCGACATCTTGCCAAACCCCATTTTCGTCCATTTCCATGCCATAATCCCAAGTACCTTTTTCTACATGCATTTCCCACCAAATACCATTGTATTTCATAGGGGTGAACCAGGAAACATCACCTAACTTATTGGGTTCATTTAAGTTTTCCAAAATCCTTGATTCAATAAGTTCTCCTGCGCTTTCAGCAATTTGAATGGTACGCCACGGAGTATTAAAAGGGAGCTCAACTTTCGCTTTATGACCTTGTCGTTCTGAACCGACCAATTCACTGGTCAATGTAAGGTTTTCAGTGTCAACTTTAAGGGTCATACCCGAATAATTGGTCAAATCAGCTTCGTGAAAACTGAGGTGTAGCCCATCTTTTGAGCGCATGGTCACCGGGGTATTGACAGCATTCTCAGGAATAAAAGTCGCTGCTAGGTTTGGATGGTCACGCTTAGCCAGTGCATCGATTTCAGAGACTTTTGAGGTGTTGTACAGATGCTCGTAAATATCCCAATCCCCTGGAATCCACCATGTGGTATGGTCTTCGGTCAATTGAAATTGGGTATTCTCGTCTAGAATGACCAATTCGTCAGTCCCTTCCTGTTCAGGAAATTCATAGCGAAAGGCAACCCCGTCATCATATGCTTTAAAGTGAACATTCAATTTTCGATTTGGAGTTTCGATCTCTTGAAGTTCTATCAAAAGACCGTTGTAATGGTTCTTTACAGTTCGCTGTTCTCCCCAGGGCATTTCCCAAGTTTCATTCAGCGTTTCGGGAGTTGTTTTTACTATTTT
>CAYNUM010000604.1:0-1957 GCA_964400025.1 uncultured Croceivirga sp. | reverse complement strand
TGGGCTCTTCATCTTTATATTTCAAGAAACGTAATTTTGAATTCAAATGAAAGTTGCCTACAACGAACTCAAACTGCTTGCTATCTGCCAAAGAGCTTGAAGCCTTTCTTTGAAGAATGGCTTTTAGCTTCATCAACAATACTTCTGAATCAAAGGGTTTGTTCAAATAATCATCAGCTCCAGCTTTATATCCTTTTAAAACGTCTTCCTTCATGGTTTTTGCCGTCAAGAATATAATAGGTACGTTTTCGTTCTTTTCACGAATCTCCCTGGCCAATGTAAAACCATCTTTATAGGGCATCATAACATCCAAAATACAGACGTCAAAATTGTCTTTTTTGAATTTCTCGAACCCTTCCATACCGTTTTTGGCCAAAACAACATCGAAATCGTTCATTTGAAGATAGTCTTTGAGTACAATTCCAAAATTGGGATCATCCTCAACCAATAATATTTTTTTATTCTCTAATTCCATACCATTTTAAATTAAAGGTAATTTTATGAAGAACGTACTGCCTTTTCCTTTTTCACTCTCCACAAAAATCTCACCTTGGTGATCATCTACTATTTTTTTAACATAGGCCAATCCTAAACCGTGACCTTTTACATTATGTATATTTCCGGTGTGTTCCCGGTAAAACTTTTCAAATATTTTCTTTTGGACCGCCTTTGTCATTCCCGCGCCTTGATCTTGAATTTTGATTACCACAAAGTTCTTGGCAACCTCGGTGAAAATGTCAATCTTAGGGGACTCAGGTGAATACTTAATGGCATTATCCAACATATTGACAATTACGTTGGTAAAATGCATATCATTGGCCAAAACATCCGAACGCTCCGCATCTAAGTGGGAGTTGATATAACCGCCCCGGTCTTGAACAATGAGTTCAACATGTGTAATCGCGTCCTCTATTATGTCGTGCACATTTACACGGTCCTTACTGATGTCCAACTGATTCTTCTCCAATTTGGATATTCGTAACACGTTTTCTACCTGTGCATGCATTCGCTTATTTTCATCACGAATCATACCCAAATAGCGCATTACCTTCTCTTTATCATCAATTGATTTCGGATTTCGGATTGCCTCTACCGCTAAGTTTATTGTTGCAATCGGAGTTTTGAACTCATGCGTCATATTATTAATGAAATCCGATTTAATTTCTGAAATCTGTTTTTGTTGTATTAACTGATAAATAGCACTTGAATAGGCCACTACGATTACTAAGGTGAAGAGCAGCGACAAAATGGCCATGGTCATTATACTACTCAACAAAAACTTCTTTTTTTCAGGAAAATTAAGCAGCAATGAAAAATTGGTTTGACCCTCACTGTCTTGAAAAATGGGGGTTTCATAAATCGTTCCCCTATCGAACTTGAACTTTTTCGATTTTACTTTCGTAGGAAATCCACGACTGTAAATACCATATTCATAATCGATATCAATGCCCCTATTCTCGAGTTCACGATTTAGTAAAAGCTCTATTTCTTGCCTTGAAACACGTTCATGTATCGGAACTGTCTTGGCGGCCTCCATAAAAACGTCTTCGTAAGCAGCCTTATCAATCGCTGAAAGACCCCCGATTTTCTCAAATCGTTGAACCGGCGTCAATGCATAGCGTTTTCCATCCAAGCCATAATCTTCCTTGTAAATCGCCGTTGTCCGCTTACTCGTAAAGTTTTTGATTGTTGTTGAATCATCAAAAGTATTGTCAAAGAACATCGATGAAATATCATAGCTTTCCTCCAAAATACCATGGGAATAAAACTTGATTTCATCAGAATTCAAATCTCGGTCTACATAAAAGATATTACGTAAATGTGCTGATTTCGGCTGCTCAATACTGTCCACCAACTCTGCCAAACGGTCCATGTAGTCTTTACGCTCTCTACCTTCAACCCTATCGGCCACTTTATCCAATACGTCTTCGACCGTATTTGAAAATTGCTCTTGCTT
>CAYNUM010000603.1:0-1957 GCA_964400025.1 uncultured Croceivirga sp. | reverse complement strand
TTGAAAGTTTTTTGGCTAATGAACTGCCCAGCTATCGCAGCATCTATCCATCCCAGTTCCTCATCCAAATCACCTCCATTATTGAGCGAAAAATTTGCGGCTTGTTCCCATGTTTGGCGATTGAACCCAGGTTGGTTTTGCATTTTTGTACGTATATCTGCCAATACAATATCGGTAACGGGCACCTCAATCTTGAACGGAATCTGTTTCTTTTCCCAGTTCAAACTGGCGACCGCTGAAGTAGCGTCTACTTCATTGAACTCAAACCTTAATTGTTCTACATGTGGAATTTCTACGGAGGTTACATCCACTTCAAGCGCCACATCTGAGGGCTCAAAAAAGTAGCTTCCCCATGCTCCATGGTTATTCGTCAGAATGACCTTGGCCGAATTATCTTCATTGATTACCATATGAAGGCCGTACTTGCCGGCGGCAAGGTTCTTCCCTCCTATCATAATGTCGTGTGTGGTTTTAAGCACAGTATTTTCATTGGCGCCTGCTCTCCAGGGGGATTCTTTGGCGGTTCCAAATCCAAGATTGTTCATGCCATAGGGCACAAGATTGCCCCATACCTCCCTATTGTTTACGCTAGGCCTAGAATAAACAATGGTAATGTCAGTAATACCTATTCGTTGGGATACTTTTGCCATTTGACTTCCTCTCGGCAAGTCCAATTGGGCTGAAATAAAATTCGTTGAACAAATCGCAAGCAGAAATACCCAAACCATGGATTGTAGTCGTTGTTTCTTCATTAGTTCGTTTTTTGTGTGAATAAACTTAGGTTGATGCTAAAAGTATCCAAACGAACTGCTCGAAAGCGTTACGGGTCTGTTAAATGAAGTTGAGTAATGTTAAAAGTGGTCTTTTTGGTTGAAGTACAATTTTCATTAGTAGGTTCAACGTAACAACTAACACTTAAAGAACATCAGTTAAATAATTGATTATAAATTAATTAAAATCAATTGCGTGCCTTTGAACATCGTAAATATTTAAGGGCTAAAATGGTCTCAAGACCCTGACAAACTTTATATTTGATGGTTAATTTGGAAAAAATTCTCAAATGAGTAATACACTATTTGATAAGGTATGGGATTCTCATGTGGTCAAAAAGATAAAAAATGGGCCAGATGTACTGTTTATTGACCGTCACCTAGTTCATGAAGTAACAAGTCCTGTAGCATTTTTGGGATTAAAAAATCGTGATATTCCCGTTTTGTATTCAGGTAGAACATTTGCAACTGCAGACCATAATACACCCACACTTAACCAACATCTTCCAGTAAAAGACCCGTTGTCGGCGAATCAACTTGAAGCGTTGGAAAAAAATGCTGGTGAACATGGCATTCCTTATTGGGGATTAGGGCATGAAAAAAATGGTATCGTTCATGTAATTGGTCCAGAAAACGGAATAACACTTCCTGGTGCTACCATCGTGTGTGGAGATTCACATACATCCACGCATGGCGCTTTTGGTGCCATTGCCTTTGGCATTGGTACTTCTGAAGTTGAAATGGTTTTGGCTTCGCAATGTATTATGCAACCCAAACCAAAAAGTATGCGCATCAACATCAACGGGGAACTAAGTTTCGGCGTGACCCCAAAAGATGTTGCCCTATATATTATTTCTAAGCTGACCACATCTGGAGCAACAGGTTATTTTGTAGAATATGCAGGGGACGTGTTCAAGAATATGTCAATGGAAGGCCGGATGACAGTTTGCAACCTTAGTATTGAAATGGGGGCCCGTGGTGGAATGATTGCTCCTGACGAAACCACTTTTGAATACATAAAGGGTCGTGAATTTGCTCCAAAGGGTGATGCCTGGGAAAAAGCTATGAACTACTGGGAGACACTCTATTCTGAAGAGAATGCTGAATTTGACAAGGAACTGACCTTTGATGCTGCCGATATCGAACCTATGATTACCTACGGTACAAATCCCGGAATGGGCTTTGGT
>CAYNUM010000602.1:0-1961 GCA_964400025.1 uncultured Croceivirga sp. | reverse complement strand
TATCCGCTTCAAAATCTTTTTCCCCAATTTATTTTCTGATCGATATTCCCTATCCCGAAAAATATAAGAAACACCATGGTTCAAATAGTTCAGGCCCCCACTGCTTAAAATAGACTTATCGACAATTTGTTGTGCCGTAAATTCTTCCTTCCTTGATTGTTGTTTACAGGAACTCAGGATTAGAATCGCGAGAATTAAAAAGTGTCTTTTCATTAGTGTGATTTAGAGTAATATCGTAAAAAAACGACTTTCATTACAGTTTTATCGGATCGGACTATTTTTGCCATCCATGCAGAAGAGCATTAACATAAAAAACAAAAGGGCCACTTTCGATTATGAATTGTTGGATAAGTATACCGCAGGGATTGTTTTGGGGGGTACCGAAATTAAATCTTTACGGTTGGGCAAGGCCTCTTTATCGCAAAGTTTTTGTGAATTCAACGACACCGGTGAACTTTTTGTCATCAACATGCAAATTGATGAATACAGTCATGGTGGGTATTACAACCATAAACCCAAAGCCTCAAGAAAGCTATTGTTGAACAAAAGGGAACTAAAAAAACTTTTTAAGGAAGTGAACACCTCTGGTTTGACCATCGTACCCATCAACTGTTTCATCAATGAAAAGGGCCTGGCAAAAATGAATATCGCCCTTGCGCGAGGCAAGAAGCAGTACGACAAGCGCGAAACGATTAAAGACCGCGATAATAAACGGAATCTAGACCGGATAAAGAAAAACTTCAGGTAATCGGCTTTTCTAATTTTAACAAAAGCTAAACGCTCTACCTTCTTATTCCGACATATTATTGCCCAGCCAATCTATAAACGAACAATTTACTTGAAAGCTTATCTCACCTATCTCTTTCTCTTTGGATGCACATTATGGGCCAATGCCCAGATTGTTGGGAAGGTTCAAGATAAAAATGGTACGCCCCTACCCTTCGTAAATATCTACTTTGAATCTTCAACCATTGGCACCACTACGAATGAAAGCGGTTACTACAACTTAGAACTAGAACAACCCGGCACCTTTGTTGTGGTTTTCAAATTCTTAGGGTATGAGACTCAAAGAGCAGAAGTCAGGGTGCAAACCTTGCCTTATCAATTGGATGTAGTTTTAAAAGAACAAGTCTTAAAACTAAACGAAATCACGGTCAATGCAGAAGAAAACCCAGCCAACCGGGTAATTCGAAATGCCATTGCCAATAGACCGAAGTACAAATCAAAACTTTCTTCCTACACAGCGGAATTCTATTCCAAAGGTCTCATACGCATTGAAGATGCACCTGAACGTATTTTAGGTCAAGATTTAGGAGATTTTGGCGGAGGACTAGATTCTACCCGTTCCGGTATTATTTACCTATCTGAAACCCTATCGAAAATATCAAGAGAAAAGAAGGAATTTAAAGAACGAATTTTGGCTTCAAAAGTTAGTGGTGATGACAACGGTTTTAGCTTCAATAATGCCTCTGATGTCAATTTTTCGTTCTACAACAATACGGTAACCTTTGGTAACGAGCTGATATCACCAATAGCCAATAACGCATTTTCGTATTACAGATACCAATTGGAAGGTACTTTTTACGACGAGGGCAATCGCTTGATCAATAAGATTAAGGTAATTCCCCGAAGAAAAGATGATAGGGTGTTTTCAGGTGAAATCTTTATTGTTGAGGATTCATGGGCAATTTATGCCCTAAACTTTAGTGTCACTGGTGAGCAGACCCAAATTTTGCCTGCCGATACCATTCAACTAAAACAAGACTTCATTTTTGACCCTTCTGAAAAGACTTGGTTGAAAACATTACAACGGCTTGATTTCAAATATGGAATTTTAGGTTTTAAAGGCAGTGGGACATTTACTGCAGGCTACAAAAAGTATGATTTGAATCCGTCATTCTCCAAAAAGGAATTTACCAATGAAGTGGTTTCTTTTGAAGACAATGCCAATAAAAAAGACT
>CAYNUM010000601.1:0-1962 GCA_964400025.1 uncultured Croceivirga sp. | reverse complement strand
GATGTTAAATAGAAATAGCGCTACACGTGCGAACCAAACCGGACCCGAGTCCTATGGTTTTCGTGGAAACACACGCAACTACGACCTCAACCGTGATTTCGTAAAAATGGATACTAAAAATGCAGAAACCTTTGCAACGATTTTTCAATTGGTACAACCTGACGTTTTTATAGACAACCATGTGAGCAATGGTGCCGATTATCAATATGTTCTGACGCATCTATTTACACAACACAACAAGCTAGGTGGGGCTTTGGGCAATTACTTAAATGAAGATTTTATCCCATCACTTGAAAGCGGCCTAAAAAAAGACAACTGGGATATTACACCCTATGTCAATGTTTTCAATAGCCCTCCTGACATGGGTTTTACCCAATTTATGGATCATCCTAGATATTCCACGGGCTACACCACCTTATGGAACACACTGGGCATGATGGTAGAAACACACATGTTAAAATCCTATAAGCCAAGGGTTGAAGGCAATTATGCTCTCATGAAAAACATGATTGCCATTGTTGATTCTGACCATAAAAAAATTCAAGAGTTACGAAGTGAGGCACAAGAAGACGTATTGCAGTCCGAAACTTTTCTTTTGAATTGGTCTTTGGATACCACAAAGATTACTCCTTTCAATTTTAAGGGATTTGTGGCCGATACCATCCTCAGTGAGGTAACTGGCATGCCACGTCTAAAGTACCTAAGAGACCAGCCTTTCACAAAGGAGATTCCGTTCAAAAATCATTATTATCCAAAAGATACCATCACAATACCAGAAGCATACGTAATTAAAAAAGGATGGCAAAACGTTATGAACCGCTTAACTGCAAATGGGATAGAGTTTTCAGAACTGTCATTGGATACAACTTTGACAGTGGAAGGATACCGTATTACATCCTATGACACGTACTCAAGGCCCTATGAAGGGCATTATCCACATTATAATACCAAAGTTTCGAAATCTGAAATGGATGTGACTCTCCAAAAAGGGGATTATATCATTCCCACACGTCAAAATGGTATTCGATATATTTTGGAAGTCTTGGAGCCTGAAGCTGTTGATTCTTTTTTTAATTGGAACTTTTTTGACACAGTGCTGCAACAAAAGGAAGGTTTTTCTCCCTATGTGTTTGAAGATGTAGCCCTAGAACTTTTAAAGAATAATCCATCCTTAAAGGATAGTTTGGAAAATAAAAAGGCCAACGACCCCAATTTTGCAAACAACTGGTACGAGCAATTGGACTGGATTTTTAAAAGGTCAAAGTATTATGAACCAGCCCATTTACAATACCCTATCTATAGACTTCATAATGGTGTAAGCGCTGAAATTCTATTAAAAGATTAAGTTCTCTTCAAACAGAATACGAATGTTTCTGTAGGAGTTCTTTAAGGCCTTTTTTGTCTTTTTAGGACCTTTCCATTTGACCTTGGTAATACCCTCCTCTTCTTGTGGCATCAATTTGTCACCATAGTTGGTCGACATCTTGAACCATATCACTTTTTTGAGTTTATACCTTCCGTTTCGTTTAAATATGTGGTAAGTCGTCTGTAGGTACTTCTCAACTTTAAGTCCTTTGACACCGGTCTCTTCTTCAACCTCCCTAACGGCTGCATCTTCCATTGATTCCCCTTTGTCCAATTTCCCCTTTGGGAGATCCCATTTTCCTTCCCTGAAAATAAAAAGCACTTTACCTTTTTTATTTTGCACCAATCCCCCCGCCGCAACGATCATAGGTATTTTGCTTGTGAACTTATCAAGAATATCGTTGCCCGGCTCAAAGATATATGCGCTTTCCAATAGTTTCTTGGAAAGTGAAGTAATCGCATAACTAATGGCGTCATCAGTAAGGCTAAAGACATGGCCATTGGTATTGTCCGGTTGTTGATTCGTTAAGATCAACGGAGATTCATTTACAAAAACTTTATACATTTGCGCAATGATTTTGGACAAGAACAGCGCTA
>CAYNUM010000600.1:0-1965 GCA_964400025.1 uncultured Croceivirga sp. | reverse complement strand
CGTTGAGGAGGAGCAGGGATTACTGGCTGGAATACCCAATTTTCGCGATACTGATGATGATGGAGATGGAATTTTGACAAGAACGGAAATCTCTGATGCGGATGGAAATATCATTTTTCCATACCCGGACAGTAATAATGATGGAATTCCCGATTATCTGGATATTGATGTAGAAAGGGATCCAAATAACTAAAGCAAAAAAGGCAACCATTTTGGTTGCCTTTTTTGTCTTAACTCTATTTTTTTCACATTTTAAGACTGAAACTTAAAATCAGTTGGTCTGGCCGAGTATCTACCCTGTCGTTAACATTGACAATATTACTGTTGATAAAGTTGATTTCATTATCGGTAAAGCCTCTTTCATAACGAAGGTCTATTCCAAATTTTCCTAGGTTCACCCCAGCTCCAAGATTAAAACCAACCGTAAAATCATTTTCTATATCATCAATAGTCACATCATCAAATTTACTGTTAAGGATATACTGAAATGACGGACCTATAAATGCGTGCAATGGTCCAATAATTTTAGTTCCAACAAGCACGGGAACATCCAATTTTTGAATTTTTAAGTCCCCCTCATCGTATCCTGAAGATGTGCTGGTATACACCAATTCTGGCCTTACGTAAATACGATTTCCTAATTTCCCGTAGACCCCAACATGAAATCCTGCATTTCTGTCGGGATTTTCAAAGGCATTTTCCACTGAGTCGAAATAATCACCGTTTCCGTTGTAATTCACTCCGGCTTTAAGGCCAAAACCAGAACCGGACTGTGCGTGAAGTCCATAGCTTGCCAAAATGGCAACCACTACTAAAAGCGTTTTTTTCATAATGTGTTTCGTTTAATGAACAATGAGAAAGTTGGTATCAAAGACGATACCAAACTTATTTTCTCTCTAACACTTTTAAAACGGCAGCTTCGATTGCTTTATTGTTGAGGCCATATTTCTCCATCAATTGATCAGGGGTTCCACTTTCGCCGAAAGTGTCTTGTGTAGCCACAAACTCCTGTGGTGTTGGGTGTGAATTTGCTAAGGTTCTAGCAACACTCTCTCCAAGACCGCCCAAATAGTTATGTTCCTCGGCTGTCACCACACAACCCGTTTTCTTAACGGAATTTAAAATGGCTTCTTCATCCAGTGGTTTAATTGTGTGAATATTGATGACTTCGCATGAAATTCCTTGTGATTCTAAACTTTCTACAGCAATCAAAGATTCCCAAACTAGGTGTCCGGTTGCAATTATGGTGACATCATTTCCTTCATTGAGCATCAAAGCCTTACCGATTTCAAATGATTGATCTTCAGGAGTAAAATTGGCAACCTTTGGTCTTCCAAACCGTAAGTAGACCGGGCCATGATGTTCCGCAATAGCAATGGTCGCGGCTTTAGTTTGATTAAAATCACATGGATTGATGACCGTCATACCTGGCAGCATTTTCATCAGCCCGATATCTTCCAAGATTTGATGGGTAGCCCCATCTTCTCCCAAAGTGACTCCTGCATGCGAGGCACATATCTTTACATTTTTGTGGGAATAGGCTATTGACTGTCGAATCTGGTCATATACCCTACCTGTAGCGAAATTTGCAAATGTGGTGGCAAAGGGAATTTTTCCACCGATGGTAAGGCCAGCGGCCATTCCCATCATATTGGCTTCTGCGATACCCACTTGAAAAAAGCGTTCAGGATTTTCATCAATGAAGGTATTCAGTTTAAGTGATCCTATGAGGTCGGCACATAGTGCAACCACATTTTCATTGGTCCTCCCCAATTCTCTCATTCCGGCCCCAAAACCACTTCTGGTGTCTTTCTTTCCTTGGTCTGTATACTTAGTCATAATTTTTCAGCTTTAGTAATCTCCCAGTGTTTCTGGATTTTGGTTTAAGGCATTTTCCAATTGTTCATCGTTCGGCGCTTTACCATGCCAAGCATGGGTGTGCATCATAAAATCAACCCCATTGCC
>CAYNUM010000599.1:0-1975 GCA_964400025.1 uncultured Croceivirga sp. | reverse complement strand
AGCAAAGTAACAAAATTTAGGCGTTTTGGGCCTTAAATTCCTTCAATTTTTCGATGAGTTCTGGCACTACTTCAAACGCATCACCAACGATACCGTAGTCAGCCGCTTTGAAGAAAGGGGCTTCGGGGTCATTGTTGATAACAACCTTTGTTTTTGAGGCACTTACGCCAGCTAAGTGTTGTATTGCGCCTGAAATACCAATGGCGATATAAAGATTACTGGCCACGGGCTTACCGGTTTGACCAACGTGCTCTCCGTGAGGTCTCCATCCCAAATCAGAAACAGGTTTTGAACAGGCAGTAGCTGCACCGAGTATATCGGCCAATTCTTCAACCATACCCCAGTTTTCAGGACCTTTAAGACCGCGACCCGCAGAAACAACAATATCGGCATCGGCAATGGTCGCTTTTCCAACCACTTTATCCACTTCTACTGATTTTACACCAAAATCACCATCATTTACATTGGCGTCAAAAGCCGAAACATTGGCAGTGGTTGGGTTTTCTAGGAACCCAAAAGCGTTATTTGAGACGCCTACTATTTTTAGTTCTGAACTAATCTCGGTGTGTGCAAAGCCTTTATTACTGAAGGCCGTACGTTTGACCATAAATGGCGAAACGCCATCAGGTGCCGCTACTACATTGGGTACATAACCTGCATTCAATTTAGCGGCCAAAATTCCACCGAGGTACTTGGTATCGGCGCTTGAACTTAAGATCACTACTTTGGCGCCTTCAGCTTCGGCGGCTTGTGCTATGCTGTTGGCATAGGCCTTGGCATTAAATTCTTTTAGTTGATCATTCGATATGTTCAACACTTTTGATACGCCATACGTGCCAAGCGCATCTGGACTATCAGCGTTAATGGATATTGCGGTAACATCGACACCCATTTGGTCTGCTACATTTTTTGCATAGCTGGCAACTTCAAATGCATTTTTCTTGAAAGCTCCGTTATCGGTTTCTGTATATACGAGTACTGACATAATTCTTTAATTTAAAGGGCTTTAGCTTCGTTGTGCAATAAATCGACCAATTCACCGACGTTAGAGGCGTCTACAAGTTTGACAGGGCCTTTCTCCGTTGGACGTTCAAATTTCTTATCCTCTGTAGGGATAGGCGCATCAATTGGCTCTACTACATTTAGTACTTTTTTTCTGGCCATCATGATACCTCGCATATTTGGTATGCGTAGGTCACTTTCTTCAACCAATCCTTTTTGACCACCGATGACCAAGGGCAGTGAGGTACTAATTTTTTCCTTTCCGCCGTCAATTTCACGCATGGCTGTAGCGGAACTACCGTCAATTTCAAGACCGATGCAGGTGTTGATAAAGTTCATATCCAAAAGGGAAGCGATGATTCCAGGAACCATTCCCCCGTTGTAATCTATGGATTCACGACCAGCAATAATTAGGTCATACCCACCATTTTTTATGATTTCAGCTAATTGGCGTGCCACATAAAATCCATCTTTTGGGGCAGCATTAATTCGTATGCCTTCATCAGCGCCAATGGCAAGGGCTTTTCGTATCGTAGGTTCTACTGAGGCTTCACCTACAGTGGCCACATGAACAGCGGCACCTTGTTTTTCTTTGAACCACATGGCCCGAGTCAATCCAAATTCATCATTAGGGTTGATTACAAACTGCACCCCATTTGTATCAAATTTGGTATCACCTTCGGTGAAGTTGATTTTTGACGTTGTATCGGGTACATTACTAATACAAACAAGAATCTTCATTTATTCAAATTTTTGGACTTCAAAGATATTAAAACTATTCAATTTATTATGCATGCATAATAAATTTTCCTTGATTTTGCATAAATCCTATCTATGGTTTCTTCTTCTTTTTCCTATTTTTGTGCGCACCAAAAAACAGGTCCAAAACTATGAAAACATTACAGTTTAGGGAAGCGATTGCAGAGGCGATGTCTGAAGAAATGCGAAGGGATGATTCCATTTATCTAATGGG
>CAYNUM010000598.1:0-1976 GCA_964400025.1 uncultured Croceivirga sp. | reverse complement strand
AGCTACAAGTACATACATTGTAGTTCAAAAAGGTGGTACTATCGATATTCAAGGTACTGCAGCAAACCCAGTTGTTATGACATCATCAGGTGAAACACCTGGAGATTGGGGCGGCTTGGTAATTGCTGGAAATGCAACTACCACAAAAGGTGTTGACGCCGTTGCTGAAGTTGGAAATATTATCTATGGTGGTACTGACGATGCCGATGATTCAGGAAGTATTGATTACCTAATCATAAATTACGCAGGTGCACAGATCAACTCTGAGTCTCAGTATAACGGTTTGACCTTATACGCCGTCGGCTCTGGTACTTCAATTAGCAATGTTGCTATCTTGAATGGTACCGATGATGGTGTTGAATTCTTTGGTGGTACCGTTTCCGCGTCAAATTTCTACATGGAAAATAATGAAGATGATGCAATCGACTGGACTGAAGGTTGGAATGGAACATTAACAAATGCTTATGTTTCGCACACCGAAGCTGGTTTCTCTACTGCAGTTGAGGCTGATGGAGACAATGCTAATCCATCTTTGGTGAACTTAACTTGTGTTTCTACTGTTGGTGGAACTGCTCTTCAATTCAAGAAAGAATCTGGTGCAACAATAACAGGTCTTTCCTTAAGCGGTTATGACACTTCAATCGATTTTAGGGATGATGGTGCTGTTACCAATGTAACTATTGAAGGTGAAACTTCTGACCCTGCGCTACCTTATGATGCAGCTGCAACTGTTGATGTTGCCATCTTTGATTGGGCAACAGGAAACTAGTTCTAGTCTCTTCAAAATATATTAAAGCCTCGCAGTTGCGGGGCTTTTTTGTGCAGTTCATCGAAAACTGTACGTATTTTCAGGCATCAACCCACCATGCGGAGCTAAAATTTTTATCTTTGGCATACCCCTTGATACCTATACCTTTATGAAGCAAATCTACATTTTAGTCTTCTTTTTGGTTTCAACTTTCTGCTTTTCACAACAAGTGCAAAGTTCAGGTGACATTGATGGGTTTAAACTTTATCCCAATCCCACGATAAATGGCAAGGTCTACATAGAGACTTCGTTAGATGCGCCTAAGCAGATACATGTTTTTGATGTTTTGGGTACCCAAGTACTTCAAACCACCATTTTAGGGCGAGAACTTAATATCGCCAGTTTAGATAAAGGGGTATATATCTTAAGGGTTATCGAAAAAGACAAAGTGGCCACAAGAAAACTGGTCATAAAATAGATTGCCGCTTGCATCTTTTAGGTAGTTCATCGAACAGACCTACAAACTTTTGCGTTTCACAACATATTTTATCTTTTCGTAGCTGATTATCATACTTTTATGTTGCTCTTTTCCCAAATCAGCAGTGTATGAAAAAACTCTACATTATCCTACTTATGGCACCTCTACTAACAATCGGACAAGACCTGGTAAGTATCAATGATACCAAACCAAGGGAAGTACAAGGATTCAAAATGTATCCAAATCCATCCTATGGAGAAGAAGTATACATCACTACAGCCTTAAACGGCACAAAAGAAATTCAAGTTTTTGATGTTTTTGGTGATGTGGTACTACGTGATAAAATCACAACGAATACGTTGAATATTTCAAAACTGGTTCCCGGAGTCTACGTACTTCAGGTGACCGAAGAAAAAAGAACAATGACCCGGAAACTTGTGGTCAAGTAATTAACCAAGCTTATTTATCAAAAGCCCCGACAACAAACTTGTCGGGGCTTTTTGTTTTAGTTTTGTGCCAATGGATACTATTGACGGTATTTTTTCAATTGACAGCAGTAGTAGCTTTTTGACCAAAGCTCTGGACATATTCCACCATCAATATCATACAAACCGAGTGTACCGTGAGTTTTGTAATTATCTCAATGTAAATCCAGATGACGTCAGAAATCTTGAGGGAATTCCCTTTTTGCCCATAGAATTTTTTAAAACCAAAACCATTTTATCGGGCAATGAAAATCCCAAAATCACC
>CAYNUM010000597.1:0-1979 GCA_964400025.1 uncultured Croceivirga sp. | reverse complement strand
GTCTACGACAGTCTACAAACAATTGCCCGCTCTGACGGTTATAACTACGCTCCATTTAGAAATTATTTGTCCTTAAACAATTATGAAGAATATCTATGGGAGGCTTTTGATATATATTTTCCACTCTTTTTTCCTCTTCAGGAAAGTGAATTTGCCGTTGAATTCAAAAATTACGGCAGCGAAGAATCACAAAAAATAAAAGTATCGGCACTATCTAAAGCCGAAAGAGCTCAGAAGATGGCGAAAAAATATGGATCGGAAATTTTGGAGTCAAAACGATGGAAGTTCGATATCGTAAATGAAGATTTGGCCATCATTAAGTTAGGAACATTTGCCATTTGGAATTGGGAAGACTTCAATTACAAAAATTGGTATCGAGATGCCTTTAGGGAAATTAACAGTCGGGGCATCAAGAACCTAATTATTGATATCAGAGGAAACGGTGGAGGTATGGGAGAACCAAGAGACGAATTAATGGGTTATCTCACCGACAAAAAACTTAATTGTGAAGAAGACGGCAAAATACTGATCAGAACCACCAAAGTAGATGAATCGCTACATGCGTATTGCGATACTTATGCCAAACCCATTCTTACAGGTTTGCCAAAAAGCAAATACAGTGCTTTTGATGAGAATTGGTATGAACTAAAGGAAAAAAGCGATTGCGTAACCATAAAACCAAACAAAGATAGATTCACAGGGCATGTGTATGTTTTTGGCAATGGCAGTAACGTTTCAGCTACATACCAACAGCTTGACAAATTGAAAAGAAATGGTCTAGCCACCTTGATTGGCGATGTTTCAGGCGGTAACCTCCAAGGAGTAAATGGGGGTCAATACATCTTCCTTCGCCTACCCCATAGCAAAATGGAAGTAGATATTCCGCTTAAATATTTTTCACCAAAGGGCACACAACCGGATAAAGGGGTAGATCCAGATGAAATCATATACTACACCCAAAAAGATATTGCCGAAAAGAAAGATGCCTATTTGGAATTTGTGCTTTCAAAGTTGAAATAGGGCGTTCGAAAAGGTATTACCAATTGTGGTTTGGAACGATACCTAAATAAGTTAACGTGATAATGGTGGCCGCGAAGAAAAGCTAAAAAGACATTGTTGCCCAGCTTCTTTGAATTTAAAAATACTGCAATACTACCTCACAATATTTATAGCCCTTATTAAAATTACAACTTAAAATGAAAAACAGCCTACTATTCTATTTCTCCTTTACTACAACGATTTTTGCACAAAACCTCACAGCAAAAATTGATAGTATAGCGGAAACGCATTTTAGGGATGGAACAAAATCTGGATTAGCGATTGGCATTGTTAACAAAGAAATAATAGAGGACTTTTATTTCGGCGGTAAATACACAAATGCCGTAAAGGATATTGATTCGTTAAGTCTGTTTGAAATAGGTTCAATAACAAAAGTCTACACCGGTTTCATCTTGGAGGCTTTAGAGCAGGACGATATTCTAAACAAAACTGATTTGATAGCTAAATACTTGCCGAAAGAGATTAGCAAAAATAAGGAATGGGCCTCTAAAATTAGACTGATTGACTTAATCACACATTCATCAGGTTTGCCGTCTTATGACAACACTAAAAGTCTATCATCGTTTAAAGACTTCAATGAAGATGACCCTTTCGGAATCTTCAAGAAAGAATTCATGTTTACGCTTTTAAATGACATAGATAAGATTCCTGATTATGGCAAAATCAAATATTCAAATTTTGGTATTGGCCTTCTAGGGGCTGTAATCGAGCATGCATCAGGTAAAACTTTTGACGAACTTCTAAAGTTTTACATAACAGATAGAATAGTACTGAAACACACATTTTTACAACTAAGAGAATCGCAGATTACGAATTTTGCCATACCTCATAGAGGCAAAGAGGTTCGGCCAATTATCAACCTTTCAGATATGAAAGCTGCAGGGTCACTAAAGTCATCCTTGCCTGATTTACTGACTTTT
>CAYNUM010000596.1:0-1982 GCA_964400025.1 uncultured Croceivirga sp. | reverse complement strand
AGGCGGTAGCCTTCTGCCAGGAAAACGGCATAGAATTTTACGCCGTCAATAAGAGCTTCCCTGAGGAAACTTTTGACCCCAAATACAGTCGTAAAATAAATGCTGACTTATTTATTGATGACCGAAATGTGGGTGGCCTGGTGAGCTGGGGTGAGATTTATCAAAAACTCATTGGCGAAGAAAAGAAAATGGCACAACCCAAGAAAAAAAAGGGATGGTTTTCCCGGTAGACGAATATGATTATCACCAAAACACGAGAAGAAATTGAGCTGATGCGTGAGAGTGCACTCATCGTTTCCAAAACGCTGGGCATGCTCGCTAAAGAGGTCAAACCAGGTGTTACCACGCTGCAGTTGGATGCCCTGGCAGAAACCTTTATTCGAGACAACGGAGCTGTCCCAGGATTTTTAGGATTGTACGACTTCCCTAACACCTTATGTATGAGTCCGAATGCACAGGTGGTACATGGAATTCCTAACGATACCCCGTTGAAAGAAGGAGACATCATCTCCATTGATTGCGGTGCTATCAAAAATGACTTTTACGGGGATCACGCCTATACATTTCCCGTAGGTGAAATTGCTCCTGAGGTCTCAAAATTGCTCGAAGTCACCAAAGAGTCACTCTATGTAGGTATCCGGGCTTTTGTAAAAGGAAATCGGACGGGGGATGTTGGCTATGCCATTCAAGAATACTGCGAAGCTCATGGGTACGGGATTGTTCGCGAATTGGTGGGTCATGGTTTGGGACGCAAAATGCACGAAGACCCTGAGATGCCGAATTACGGACGTCGCGGTCGTGGCAAGAAATTTCTGGAAGGTATGACCGTAGCCATTGAACCCATGGTCAATTTGGGCACCCGTAGAATTGAACAGCTCTCTGATGGCTGGACCATACTTACAGCCGATCGCAAACCCAGTGCACATTTTGAGCATAACGTCGCCATGGTCGATGGGAAGCCCGAACTCCTTTCTACCTTTGGTTATATATATGAAGCCTTGGGAATTCAGAGTGATGAAGAAAATGAATTTCGGCAGGAAGCGCTGGTACTTTAAAGGTCAGTCGGGCCATGGGAAAATTATTTAAATTCTTACTCAATTTAATACCGCGACCCTTATTGATTCGGATCAGTTACCTCGTTCGACCTGTGGTAGCATTGTTGCTTCGTGGATCCAAATTTACCGATCCGATTGATGGCAAATCCTATCGAAAATTTCTGCCCTACGGCTACCAAAACGTGCGAGAGAATGTATTGGCACCGGGCACGCTGTCCTTAGAACGACACCGCTTGTGTTGGCTATATCTTCAAGGAGAAACCTCCTTCTTCACCCAACCTCAACGCGTCTTGCACTTTGCTCCGGAACAAGCTTTTCTGAAGCGATTTAAAAAAGTGAAGCATCTGGAGTACACCACTACAGATTTGAACTCACCCATTGCCGATGTGAAGGCAGATATATGTGATCTTCCCTTTGCAGATAACAGCTATGATTTCATTATTTGCAACCACGTACTCGAACATATTCCAGACCATCAAAAAGCCATGAAAGAACTCTATCGCGTTTTGGCTCCAGGTGGTACGGCCATCCTGCAAGTTCCCTACAAGGCTGACTTAGAAAAAACTTTTGAAGACGACTCCATTACAGACAAAGACGAGCGCACTCGCATCTTTGGTCAATACGATCATGTACGCGTGTATGGTATGGATTACTTTGACACCTTAAGAAGCGTAGGTTTTAAGGTGGAAGCCGTCGATTATACCAAAAACTTCAGCGAGGCCGACATCGAACGATTTGCCTTGGCCAAAGGAGAACTAGTTCCCGTCTGTCGCAAGTGAGCCGGGAGCACGCCCAAAATCTTCCGTAACGAACACCTGGTGATTCCCCAAGCTATCGTTGTAGGTCAAATAGCCTTCAACGCCTTCCAATTGAGAAAGCAAATCAATAGAACGTTCTAGTCCCATGGCCATACAGGCCGTGGCATAG
>CAYNUM010000595.1:0-1984 GCA_964400025.1 uncultured Croceivirga sp. | reverse complement strand
CGTATTGGAAACAACTGGCCAATTTTACAGCTAAGGCACTTAAGGCGATGGTGTTTTTTATGAAATGGACCGGTCTCCTATGGGTATTACAATTGTTTACTAAGCTTATTGGCGCCAAGGGAGAACACGGTAGTGTTCTAAGCCGTGAAGATTTTTCTGCAATGACCGAAATCGCCGAAGAAGAAGGGGTATTTGAAGAATCAGAATCGAAGGTCATCAAAAACCTCCTGAGTTTTGATGAAATTGAGGCGAAAGATGTGATGACACCCAGAACGGTTATGAAATTGGCTTCTGAAGAAACGAGTATTCAAGATTTCTTCGAGGCTAACCGGCCATTACGTTTTTCCAGGATTCCTGTTTATAAAGACCGTGCTGATAACATTACCGGGTTTATTCTAAAAGACGAAATGCTTGAGGCCATTATTAATAAAGAGGGCAAGAATCCACTGGCCTCAATACGCCGCGAAATATTGGTTACGAGCAGAACAAAACCGATTCCAGAACTTTTTGAAAAATTCATTGAAAAGAAGGAGCACATTTCTTTGGTTGTGGATGAATATGGCTCCGTAAGCGGTTTGGTCACCATGGAAGACGTTATAGAAACCCTACTCGGTCTAGAAATTATGGACGAGAGTGATAATGTGGAAGACCTCCAAATTTTAGCTCGAAAAAATTGGGAAACTAGGGCGAAACGATTGGGTATTATTTCAGAGCAAATTCCAGACGAAGAGTGATATGGAATCGGCTATCATTAAGACGCCTTTAGGTTTTGCCGAGTTGGTCGGTGATGAAAATGGTTTGGCCTCCATAACTGTCTTTGATGAAGAACGCCTAACTGATATCATTCCAGAAGTACTTGAAGATGCCGCCCATCAACTCAATGAATATTTCGAGGGGAATCGAATGGAATTCAACCTCGTATTAAATCCTGAAGGAACCGATTTCCAAAAAAGGGTGTGGGATGCTTTACAACAAATACCCTACGGTAAAACCCTATCGTACCTAGAACTTTCAAAAATACTGGGTGATGTTAAAGCCATTCGGGCCGTGGCATCAGCAAACGGCAAAAACCCTTTGTGGATTGTGATACCCTGTCATCGGGTTATAGGCAGCAACGGAGATTTAACTGGCTATGCGGGTGGCCTTCATCGAAAAAAATGGTTGCTCGAGCATGAGAGCCCATATAAACAACAAAAGCTCTTTTAGTTCCGAACAAAATAAGAGGGGAAAAACGGGAGGGCGACATTGGAAATCAATTTGCCATTAGCAGAAACTTGAATCACCCCTCCATTGATTTCATCTCCCAAAATTGCATATCCTATCAAGAAAATATTATTTGTAGAATCATACAATTGAGTAGCAACAGTGAAAGAAGTTCCTATTTCCGCTTCTACCTGGTCGGCAATACCAAAGAAATCCAACACTTGATTTTCCTGAGTCTCCAAATCAAAAATAGCAGGGTTACTGGGGAACCGGGAAGGTTGTACATTTGGGAATTCATAGAATAACTTATTGTCATCAAGAACAGCACCATCTATTGGACCAGGATTAAATCCGGTTCCAAACTGCAATGGCATTTCTTCCAAAAGCATCAAACTCGTGGCGTCATAGATTTCTAGAAATGCATTCACCCCGTTTTTAATGATAGCGATTTCACCTGCCTCAGTTATCAAAAAACTGATTGTAGTCGTATCGAAATTTAGTATCGGTCCGCTTGTTTTAGAGACCGTATCATAATAGGTGAATTTAAATTGACCCGCATCACTGCGGTAGGCGAGATAAATTTTTCCTTCAAAAAGTATAGGTTGGTACGAGGTTTCAATATCCGAATCCAAAAGGGTATCTTGTCCAATCCGGCCCATGAACTCAACATCTTGAACACCCAAATCACGCCTTCCGAAGGGGCCAAAAAAACCAAAAAATACGTTTGATTCATCGTTGATGCCCCATGCTACGGATTGACCCTCTTGGCTTGCAAAGAAGT
>CAYNUM010000594.1:0-1993 GCA_964400025.1 uncultured Croceivirga sp. | reverse complement strand
GGTCAAGACTTTGTAGTGAATCAGGACGGAGAAATCCGGTTTGGCATGGGGGCCATTAAAGGCACCGGTGAATCAGCCGTTCAGGCGATCATTGAAGAACGTGATGCCAATGGTCCTTTCAGTGATATTTTTGATTTTGCCAAACGGGTCAATTTGCGCACAGTCAATAAGAAATCATTTGAAAGTCTGGCCAAAGCGGGAGCATTTGATTGTTTTGAAGACTTTCATCGACGACAATACGTAGACCCGGATGAAGAAGGTACCTCGTTGATTGAGAAAGCCATCAAATATGCGAACCGCGTTCAGGAAGAAGAAGCCAGTGCGCAATCCTCCTTATTTGGTGGGTCCAACGGTGTAGACATCTCTACCCCTCGGGTGGGACGAATTGAACCCTACGGAGATATTGAAAAATTGAACATCGAAAAAGAAATGGTCGGCCTGTTTGTTTCAGGTCATCCATTGAATCAATTCAAATTTGAAATCAACCATTTGACCAATACCACGATTTCTCACCTGACCGAGCTCGAACGGCTCCGCGGACGTGATATCAAAATCGGAGGCATTGTCAGCGATGTACAACACCGGACTTCAAAGAAGGGCAATCCGTTTGGTCAATTCACGCTCGAAGATTTTAATGACAATTATACGTTCTACCTCTTTGGGCAGGATTACCTCAAATTCAAGCCAATGCTGGAGCCGGGATGGTTCCTTTATTTGAATGGCATCGTACAGAACCGATGGAACAGTGAAGAATTGGAATTGAAAATTACCCACATAGAGCATCTTAGTGAAGTCAGAGAAAAGATGACCAAAGGTC
Organism: uncultured Croceivirga sp.; assembly: GCA_964400025.1. Classification (GTDB taxonomy): domain Bacteria; phylum Bacteroidota; class Bacteroidia; order Flavobacteriales; family Flavobacteriaceae; genus Croceivirga. Next base: position 1,176 of record CAYNUM010000594.1, on the reverse strand, counting down.
TTGAAATCAAAATGAGGCTCAGTGATGTGAATCATTCTATCGTTCAGGAGGTAGAGAGAATTGCAGAAGCCAACCCGGGTAAATGCCTGTTAAAGATGTCTTTGTCCGGCGTTTATGAAGATCGGGCCATCAGCCTGGACATGCTGAGCCGGAAGTTTACCATAGAGCCGACAGATGAATTAATCCGTGAACTAAGTGACATTGAAGAACTCAGGTATAAAGTGCTGTTGAATAAGTAAATGTCAAAACAGCTACAAACCACAAAAATTTAAATCGATTGCCAAACTATTCGAGGTACTTTTGTGTTCGACAAAGAAGCAATTAATAGACTAACAATAAAATAATGGGAAAAGCAGTAGAAATTACCGATAAAAATTTTGAGGAAATCATTGGTTCTGACCAGCCAGTACTCGTTGATTTTTGGGCAGAATGGTGTGGCCCTTGTAAGATGATTGCTCCAGTTGTAGAGGAGCTCGCAACGGAATATGACGGAAAAGCCGTAATCGGTAAAGTGGACGTTGATTCAAATCCAGAAGTATCTGCCAAGTTTGGCATCAGATCTATCCCTACCCTTTTGGTCTTCAAAAAAGGTGAAGTGGTTGATAAGCAAATAGGCGCAGTACCTAAGAATGTACTCAGCCAAAAGCTAGACGCCCAAATGGCGTAAAAAAACAATAATAATTCTTCGACAAGGGTTCGATTTCTTACAATCAATGAGATCGAACCCTTTCTATTTTTGCCCTTCGAATAACATTGTGTATGAAGGATATTTATTCAAGAGAGGGAGTGGTAACGACCTATGTGGATGGTAAGGTGATCAAAGCTAGCTGGGACACATTGGCAAACAAGGATGCCCTCTACGGAAGCTGCAAACAACAGCTAGCCGAAATTGAAAAAGGTGAAGTTGAATTTATCATCGTAGATATTAGCCATGCGGTAGGAACTCCGCCTATGGAGGTGCAACAATGGTTTGGTGAAGTCCTATTCCCAGGCTATAAAGCCTGCGCGCAATTCAAGGGGCTCATCAATGTATTGTCGAAGAGTGCCATCCCGAAGATGGGTGCCAAACATTGGAAAAGGACAGCTGAAGCAGAGCAATTTGGCTTTATGGTATTTGAAGCCGACTCCATGGATGCTGCTGAGAAGTTGGTCCAAGAGGAGATCAGTGCATAGTTT
>CAYNUM010000593.1:0-1998 GCA_964400025.1 uncultured Croceivirga sp. | reverse complement strand
TTACCCCATCTCCTACTGCACCAATAAGTCGTATTTCAAGTGATGAGCGAAGCGCTTCGTTTTCTTCTAAAAGTGACGAAAGGGCCTTCCATAGGGTTTCAGGATTCCTGCCTGTTAATAAGGAACCAATATGTGCCATTGAAAATTTCAAATCGGGGGTTGAAGCCTCTACGTTCCCATCATAACCGTTGGTGATGACCTTTATGGGGGTTGAGGTCAGCTTTTCAAATTCGCCCTTAGTTCTATTGCTCGTAACAATCAAGTCATCGGCAGTTGTTAGCACAGCTTTCTCCAAAGATTCATGTTTTCGCTTTGAAGAATTGGAAAGCTTCAACTTTTTGTGATAGCCAATTGTCGTCCAAGGATCTCGAAAGTCAGCAATCCAACGCACGCCTAATTGTTCTTTTAATTCCTTTCCAATGAGATGTACACTATGCGGTGGCCCGGTGGTTATAATGTTGATTATCCGTTCTTTGCGAATCACATCCGCAAGCTTTTTCACCGAAGGTTTGACCCAATATTTTCTTGCATCAGGTATAAAAAGGTTTCCACGTATCCACAATAAAAGGCGCTCAAGAAATGACTGCTTTTTGTAGTCGTTTATGATACCTGAACTGATTCGTTTTGTTTTTTTCCCGGACAATATGGAAGCTATACCGTATGGCTCAAAAATAGGCTGGCTTATGATTTGAATACCTTCAGGGACTTCACTTAATAATGAGTCGTCTTTCAAAGGATAATGGGCGTTTTTAGGAATAAAAACTATGGGTTCGATTTCAAAATCCCTAAGATATTTTACAAAGTTCAACCAACGCTGTACGCCCGGTCCACCGGCGGGCGGCCAATAATAGGTGATTATCAACACCTTTTGCATCAGGCTTCAATGTTTCTTTTAGGCTTCCAGAAGAGTAAGACAATCCCACTGATGATAAAAAGGCCCAGAATTATATTACTGGCCAAAGCAATAGTGCTTCCTGTTTTTACGACCTCTGGTTCAAATTTGAATTGAATGGTATGCTGCCCTTCAGGGACTTCCATCCCCCGTAAGGCATAATTCACCCGATAGTGAGCAACCTCTTTATCATCGATAGTAGCAAACCAACCTTTAGGATAGTGCATTTCAGAAAACACTAAAAACCCACGATTCGAACTGTTAGTTTCATAGGTAATAACATCTGGTCGATGTTCTTTGACATTGATGGTAGCAAGTGAATCGCGCACGAATTGTTGTGGTTGTAAACCTAAATTCATAGCAGCATCGAATACAGCTGAATTTTTGGTATTAAGGCTATCTAAGGACTTAATTTCGGTATCTGCATTGGGCACGGAAATTAGATTTTCAATAAACCAAGCAGGACCATTAGCATCAGGATTGATACTGGGTACCCTATTGCCCTCTTCATTCTCCTGCAAAATATATTTGACGTTAAGCATATTCAAAACGTCTAAGTTGTTATTGTATAGATGAAAATCAAACAAGTCTTCAAGTTTGGCAGGCTTAGCTGCGTGATAGCCGCTTAAAGTCTTATGAAAGTAAGCGGTACGCGAACCTACCAGTCCTTCAGAGGGGTCAAAAACCCGAAAAATGGATTTATCGGTTTGAATTTGACGGTCGGCTTCGGTTGCTTGAAACGGACGCTCAATTAAGCGTTGCCGAACGAAGTCACCTTCATTGACATAGCGTTGGTTCACTCCTACTAAATCAAAAATCAGCAAAACACCAATACCCAATAAAACTAAGTTTTTCTTAAGGAATCCTTTGGTGACCAAAAACAGCAAAGCAGCTGTTAACAAGAAAAAAATCAAACTCCTAAAGGTGTCACTTACATAAACTGCCTCTCGATCCAATACAATCATCGACATCAATTCTTCGCCAAAATATTGTTGATAGGTGGTATCGGTCAAAGCGGTGAAATCAAACATTCCCTTGATAACGAAGAGTCCGATGACGAGTCCAACAGCAATAATTGAACTGAGTTTTATAGCATTTAATTTCTC
>CAYNUM010000592.1:0-2006 GCA_964400025.1 uncultured Croceivirga sp. | reverse complement strand
TCATGACCATGCGTTTGTTCAGAGTGTCGCCAATAGAATTATCGAATTGACGCCCAATGGCACCATTGATCGTTACTTAAGTTTTGACGATTACATGTCAGACAAATCTATCAAGGAGCAGCGAGATAAAATGTACGCTTTGCCTGTCTAGTTAAGCGTTATAGTATTTACTGTTCCAAATTACGGGGTTGAAATTTTTACCTAAAGCGAAGCCGTAAAAAATGACAATGGCGGCTATTGATTTGAACATAAAGAAAAACATCATCCAAAATTCTGCGGAGGTGTTGTTCTTACTGAAAAGCCCATTCGGAATTAAAAGTGTAGCAATAAAGCTTATCACTAAAGTCGTAAGTCCAAGGTTTACCACATTTTTGAAAGGCCAGACCAGCATTTTTCGTAATGGATGAAGATCATTGCCCCATTTGTGAATTAAATAGTAATAGCCATTACCAATGGGTGCAAAAAGCAAGGGGTCATCTTTGTCTTCCAATTTGAACAACTTGGATGGAGCCATAATTTTAAAACCACCAATCTCCGTTCCATGCAACTTTTCCAATCTTTTTATTTCTGAAATGGCGGCATTAGGTATTTTTCCCTTGAAGTACTTGCTGTTCAAGAATCGTAGCCTATAATCAATACATATTTCCTGTATTTGATTGATGTGAAAGATTCTGTGAGATTCCAATTCATCAAAGACAAAACTGTTGGTCGCTTTCTTCTTGGAATTCTGAAGGCCTTCGAAAATTCGTTCAGTTTGTTTAGAATCGTTTTCTAATATCTGATAGACCTCTTGTAGGACCTCATTTTCGTTCGAAACATCATTTTTTGTGGCAAACAGCTTTTCTTCAATGTTGGTTTTACGAAACATAACTTCTTTTTCCTTTAGCAATTACCTCAAAGTTAGTTAAATCAAAAATTTTTAAAAGGGAGACTTTATCAAGTGTTTAAGTTAATATTATGTTAAATTCTATGAAATGCATTCTAGCCGAGTTGTCATTCATGACCAAAGTCTTATCTTACCGATGTTTTGTGCATTTCATCGATGAAGTGCAGTAAAACAGCACTATACCAAAGAACCGAACTGAAAATGCTAAAATGAAATTCCCCCAAATCTTTGCAGGACTTTTATTAGTCTGCACCTTTACTTTTGGGCAAACCAAATCGCTCACCACATTACCCACAGGTTTTTATCTTGAAGGGATAACAACGAATATTAAGACTACACTTTCAAGTAAGCACAACAAGCTTTTTGAGGCATTTAAAGTTGCTGAACTTGAAGATATTTTGGGTATGAGTGGCCCTTTCACTGTTTTTGCACCGACCAATAGCGCCTTTGATAAATTTTCAAGTGAGGAGATAAAAGACCTGTTCAAGAAAGAGAATAGGATGAAGTTGAAAAGCATGCTTACCTATCATATGGTGGCTGGTGAATTAACAGCCTCTAAAATTTTGATGGCGTTGTGTCGCGGTAATGGCAAAGCTTCTTTTACCACTGTTCAGGGGAACAAAATTTACGCCTCATTTCAAGGTGTAGATATTGTTTTGACCGACGGACTGGGCAACCAGGCCAAGATTACCGCCGCAGACGCCGAGCAATCCAACGGAGTTATTCATCAAATTGATAACGTAATTTCTTCCGGATTTTAGAAACGCAAATCTCCTATCTTAGAGTAGCACCAAACGAATTCGCATAGCTTTTTTCCAACTTCTGCATTATTTTGTCTATCTGCTTGTCAGTCAAAGTCTTTGACTCATCCTGAAGCGTAAAACTTATGGCATAAGACTTCTTTCCGCTTGGTAGGTTCTTTCCCGTGTAAACATCAAATAGTATCACCTCTTTCAATAAATTTCGCTCTGTCTGATAGGCGACATCGTATAGTTCTTGAAAAGTTACTTGCTCATCAAGCAATAGGGCAAAATCGCGCTTTACTGATGGGTATTTTGGAATTTCTCGGTATTGAATTTTAGACCCTCGGGCTATATCCAAAAGTAACTTCCAGTCCAAT
>CAYNUM010000591.1:0-2010 GCA_964400025.1 uncultured Croceivirga sp. | reverse complement strand
CTTGGGCCACTTTACTGTGCAAACTGGCGGGCAACATTGAAACCACAATGTCAGCCATCTCCACTGCCCTTTGCCTAGCAGTGTCCTCCAATATGTTCAATTGAACAAAACTGCAATTCTTATGACCTGCAACTTGCTTTGCAATATTTTGTGGATGCAAATCCCCAATAGTAAGATGGAGATTTTCGGCTACGGATTTCTCTAAAAAATAGTCCAGTAAATATGAAGTTGATTTACCAGCGCCAAGCACAAGAATTTTACGGGCCATAAGATTAAATTACCTTTGTATGTAACGAATACGAAAGTATCAAATTGTTATATTTTTAAAAAAATAGGCCCCTGAAGTTATGAACAAAACAATTTTGATGACCGGTTTACTGTTTGGAGTTTTAGCTGTGATTTTGGGTGCTTTTGGTGCACATGGATTAAAAAAAGTATTGGATCCTGAACAGATAAATACATTTGAAACGGGCGTGAAATATCAGATGTACCATGCTTTGTTCTTGATTTTGCTAAGTACTATTTCGATGGCTTCGGAGGGCACAAAAAGAGTCGTTTTCTACTTGATTATGGCGGGGATCATCCTTTTTTCTTTTTCAATCTATCTCCTGGCCACCAATAATTTAACGTCTTTTGATTTTAGAAAAATAGGATTTATCACCCCGATTGGAGGCACTTTGTTAATTGCCGGGTGGGGATATTTACTTTTTGGCATTTTAACCCATAAATAGGTTGAAAAGACAATAATTTTAAGGTCTTCGGGTTATTAATTCTTAGCTTTGTCACAACCTTTAAATAAAGATTTCATGCCGAATTCCGCGTCAATTACGAAAACGATTTCGTTAACTAATTATGGTATAGAACACAATAATATCCGTTACCAGCTTTCATCGGATGATTTGCATCAGATTACACTTGATAAAGAAATGGGGAAGGAATCTTCCTTGGGTGCTATTGCTGTAAATACTGGGGAATTTACAGGCCGTTCCCCGATGGACCGGTTTATTGTAAAAGATGAAATCACCTCCGAAAAGATTTGGTGGGGAGATATCAATATACCCTTCGAGCCAGAAGCATTTGACAAGTTGTATGATAAGGTAATATCGTACCTCAATGAAAGGGAACTGTTCGTTCGTGATGCATATGCCTGCGCTGATCCGCTTTATAAAATGAACATTCGGGTCATCAACGAATACCCTTGGTCAAATATGTTTGTCCATAACATGTTCTTGAGACCCACAGAGGAAGAACTTGAAAGTTTTGATCCTGAGTGGACCGTGGTGAATGCCCCCGGTTTTATGGCAGATGCTAAAGTAGATGGAACACGGCAACATAACTTCGCCATTTTAAATTTCACCAAAAAAATAGCCCTAGTAGGAGGAACAGGCTATACAGGAGAAATCAAAAAAGGAATTTTCTCGGCTTTGAATTTCATTTTGCCCACCTTTAAAAATGTATTGCCGATGCATTGTTCGGCCAATTTGGGCGAAGATGGTGATACGGCAATTTTTTTTGGTTTGTCCGGTACAGGAAAAACCACGCTATCGACAGACCCTGACCGAAAATTAATTGGTGACGATGAGCACGGATGGACTCCGGCAAATTCAGTGTTTAATTTTGAAGGCGGCTGTTACGCCAAGGTGATTAACCTATCCTCAGAAAAAGAACCAGAAATTTATGGTGCGATAAAGAAGGGGGCCATTTTAGAAAATGTCATTATGGACGGTTCTGGAAACATTGATTTTGCAGACACCACCATTACCCAGAATACCAGGGTCAGTTACCCTATTTATCACATAGAAAACATTCAGCAGCCCTCCATTGGGGAAAATGTAAAAAACGTTTTCTTCTTGACGGCCGATGCTTTTGGTGTGTTACCCCCAATTTCAAAATTGACCCCGGCGCAAGCAGCCTATCATTTTATTTCTGGATATACCGCCAAGGTAGCTGGGACCGAAGCGGGTGTTGTTGAGCCTCAACCTTCTTTTTCAGCGTGTTTTGGAGCCCCTT
>CAYNUM010000590.1:0-2014 GCA_964400025.1 uncultured Croceivirga sp. | reverse complement strand
ATAGACAAGAAGGAGTGCCTGTCACTGAGGTTTATTATGGTATCAGTTGGTTTACGACCATTGCCTCTATTTTACTTTTGATTATCGGTTTGTGGAATGCAGACTTAGAATTAAGTGAAAAAGGTTTCTATGGAATGGCTTTTACTTTAAGTCTCTTTGCGGCAGTAGCCGTTCAAAAAAACACTAGGGACATAAAGTTTATCGATGAAAAAGTAAATTTAAAATAGGTAAATACGGTAAACCGGCCAAGGACCGGTTTACCTATAAAAATTCATTTCATCCAAATAGGTCCATACGGCTTCTGGTAACAAGGGCCTGATATTTTTGCCTTTTTGGTGTTCCTTTCGAATAAAGGTCGATGAGATTTCCATGATGGGTGCCTCAACCAAATGAATTTTAGGATGGTCTTCGAACTGATGTTCCACCTCTCCCTTTGAAATTCTTGGATAAACATAGATTTCATGGTTCTCAAGGATTGTCTCATAATTCCTCCACTTATGAAAACTCTTTAGATTATCAGCACCCATTATCAAGCTGAAGTGGTGCTCGGGATATTTTTCTTCAATATGAACTAGCGTTGTAACAGTGTAGTTTGGCTGTGGAAGGTCAAATTCAATCTTGCTTGCCTTTAGTTTCGGGTACTCTTTAATCGCCTCAAATACCATTTGATAACGATGGTGGTTATCCAATAACGTCTGCTTTTGCTTGAATGGACTTTTGGGAGTTATTACAAACCAAAGCTGGTCTAAATCAGAAAACTCGACCATATGGTTCGCAATGACCAAATGCCCAATATGAATAGGATTAAATGTTCCGAAATACAATCCGACCTTTTTCATTCCTCCTCGGATTGGGTATCATTGGTGGCGCCTACAAAATCTCCTACCAATTGATGGGCTTCCTTTAATGCGATAGCTAAATCATAGTTCTTGATGATTTTATCAAATTGGGGTGCTGTGGCGAGTTCAACAGAAGCCTTCGCTATACGCATATTGATTTTATCATCACTTTCGGTACTGCGTTTTTTCAGCCGGATTTTAAGTTCGTCAACGCTAGGTGGCTTTACAAATACGGCCAAAGTCTCCTTCGGGTATTTCTTTTTGATACGTAATCCGCCAACAACATCAATGTCAAAAATCACATTTTTACCTTCAGCCCATAAGCGTTCGACTTCACTCTTTAGAGTACCATAGAAATTATCACGATAAACCTCTTCCCACTCCAAGAAATCATCATTTTTTATGTGATTCTTAAACTCAGAAGTGGACATAAAATAATAGTGTTCCCCATCTTTTTCCTCACCCCTCATAGGCCGTGAAGTAGCGGATACTGAAAAAGCCAGGTTAAGCTCTGACTGTTGCAATAAGTGGCGCACTATGGTTGTCTTGCCACTTCCAGAAGGGGCCGAAAATATGAGTAGTTTTCCTCCCGTACTCATAAAACATTCAATAATTGCTCTTTTATCTTCTCTAATTCGTCTTTCATCTGAACCACCAATTGCTGCATTGGGGCATAGTTCGATTTTGAGCCGATAGTATTGATTTCACGACCAATTTCTTGACAGATAAAACCGAGTTTTTTTCCATTCGAATCTTCAGAATTCAAAGTAGTCTCAAAATAGTCCAGATGGTTTCCTAAACGTACTTTTTCTTCGGTAATATCGTATTTCTCCAAATAATAGATGAGCTCTTGTTCGAACCGATTTTCGTCTACTTCGGCCTTCAAATCGGCTACTGCCTTTTCTAAACGTTCCCTGATGGAAAGTAGTCTCTTGGGGTCTATTTCAATGACCTCAGCCAGCAGCTTCCTGAGCATTCCCAAACGAAGGTTAAAGTCGTTCTCTAAAGCCTGCCCCTCTTCCTGTCGAAATTGTTGCAATGCATATAATGCTTGTGACAGTGTATCTTTAATAGCATCGAATTCACCTTCTTCAATATCGGTTTTATCGGTTTTTAAGGTATCTGGCATTCTTAAGGCCAACTCCAGTAATTTAAGCTCATCACCCTTTGCGATA
>CAYNUM010000589.1:0-2018 GCA_964400025.1 uncultured Croceivirga sp. | reverse complement strand
ATGGTTGACAAGTACATTCAAACTTCTATTGAGGGCATCTTCTGAAGGTGGTATTGTTAAATTCAAGCTTTTAGGGATTACCCTCTTAAAATTGAAATTCATTGAGGACCGGAGCGATAATGACCGCCAGTTATTTTATATCATTGGAGGACGACTAGCCAAACGAAAGGATTACGGCTGGTTAGAATTCAGATCAGTGCTTGACAATCAGTACGTGATTAGCGCGATTCATGAATTTGTACCTGCTTTGCCGTGGTTCGTTTATCGCTGGAGCCAGGCTGTGATTCACTTATGGGTGATGAACGGATTCGGTAGATTCCTGTCAAGGCAGGGTTGATTGTCCTGGTTTCTTGTATTCAATCAAATCACAAGTCACCTTACCGAACTTAAGTTTCGCTTCAATCTTAACTGGCAGTTGATTTCTGTCGGCTGTAACCCAAATTTTGACACCTCGCTCATTAGGAAAGGCGCTGCTCTTAGGAAACAAAACGTAGAGCATATGATATCAATAGTTTCTTTCTTCACATACTCAAGTCCAAAGTCATAGTGCTTTTTGCCGTAAAATGACTTGATCATGATAGAATCTCCGGGAGTTAATGCTCTTCCATCCAGACTTCTCAAGTACAGATACGATGAGATGATATCAAACGCACTTGGATCAAGGGGGTAGATATTGGGTTCCTGGGCAGATCCATCCTTAGTCGACTTCTCAACAATTACTTGACCCTTGTCATAGTCATAATAGTTAGTCTGGATTTCTCGTTCACCACTCTCAAGAAAGTCCTGAAAAGCAAATTTTGGTTTCAGATCATCATGAGCAACTGCGCCATCAAATTGATCTACTGTGTTATGAAATAGGTTGAGGACACCTGCAGTTCTTGCTTCAACATGCACATTGTAACACTTTTGATTTGACACCATTGTGTCTGACGGAATTTTCACATTGGCCTTACCAATAGTGAACCATCCATATTTTAACTTATAGGATATTTCTTCTCCGATAGCGAAGGGACGCTCAATGGATTCGATCTTATTTTGGTTGTCTTCAGTCCCTGAGAACAGAGTTGTGAATGCAATCAAGAATTGACTTACTAATACAGTCATAATTTAGTCTTGGTTGATGTAATTATCCAGCAGTTGTTCATATATCGTGCCATAATACTATTTGGCCTTTCCATTCAAACCAATAAAGTCGTCGTTCGTCACTATTCGAATGCACGTCATCAACATCTGCTGGCAAATGCACGATAAAATTAATAATTTGTAGAATCATAGAATTTACCAAAACACATGGCCTCATATTCACTAAACATTAACGGAAAAAAGAAACAAGTTGAAGCTGATGCAGATACACCTATGCTTTGGGTGTTGCGTGATTTGCTGAAAATGCCAGGAACCAAATTTGGTTGCGGAATTGCTCAATGTGGAGCATGTACAGTGCTTTTAGACGGTAGCGCTGTTCGTTCCTGCTCTCTGCCTGTCTCGGCAGTCTCAGATAAAAGCATAACTACGATCGAAGGTCTATCGGAAAATGGTGACCATCCTCTGCAACAAGCATGGATTGAACACGATGTGCCACAGTGCGGCTATTGCCAGGCTGGGCAGATTATGAACGCAGCTTCATTGCTGAATAAAAATCCAAGCCCGACTGATGAAGACATTGATAGTGCGATGAATGGAAATATTTGTCGGTGTGGAACATACATACGCATCAAAGCGGCCATAAAAATCGCCTCTCAAAAAACGTCTTAAAACTCAATGACCTGGAAAAATGACACTTATCAAAACAAAATATAACCGAAGATCTTTTTTGAAAGTAAGTACTGCTGCCGGAGGTGGGCTGATAGTTGGCTTTAATTGGCTGGCCTCCTGTGACACCAAGAAAGTGGCCAGCGTACCAAAAGAATGGTTTGATATCAACGCATTCGTGAAAGTGGCAGATAATGGGCTGGTGACCATTTATTCACCAAACCCCGAAATTGGACAGAATGTGAAGACTTCCATGCCCGTGATTGTAG
>CAYNUM010000588.1:0-2018 GCA_964400025.1 uncultured Croceivirga sp. | reverse complement strand
CAGCGACGATAATCCGTACGTTTAAGTCATATGGCGAGTGTGTGGATCAAAGATATTCTGGGGCGGCGGCTGCCGGTAAATTCGGAGCATTGGGAGTGATTGTTCGTTCAGTAAACCTTCGGTTGGACGATTACCCACATACGGGTTCCATGAGCTATGGTGATACTCCCGTTGAAGAGCGAATTCCTGCTGCGGCTATAAGCACCAATGCCGCTGAATTATTGAGTACTACCTTAAAGTTGAATCCAAGTACCAAGTTTTTCTTCAAACAGAGCTGTAAGCAGTTTCCTGACGTGCAGTCGTATAATGTCATTGGCGAGATTCGTGGTTCTGAGTATCCCGATGAAGTTATGATTGTCGGGGGTCATTTAGACTCGTGGGATTTGGGGGATGGAGCCCATGATGATGGGGCTGGAGTTGTACAGAGTATGGATGTACTTCGATTGATAAAAGCCAGCGGGTATAAACCGAAACGCACAATTCGTACGGTACTTTTTATGAATGAAGAAAATGGTTTGCGAGGCGGTAGAAAATATGCCGAAGTGGCCAAATCAAAAAGAGAGACCCATGTATTTGCATTGGAAAGCGATGCCGGTGGTTTCTCCCCAAGAGGATTTTCATTTGATTGTTCCGATGCTAATTTTGAACAAATTGAGAGTTGGAAAGCCCTGTTCGAACCCTATCTAATTCATCTATTCGTTCGTGGAGGTAGTGGTGCCGATGTAGGGCCTTTGAAGAATGAGGAAATTGTGTTGGCCGGTCTACGCCCCGATTCGCAACGCTATTTTGACCATCACCATGCAGCGAACGACAGATTCGAGTTTGTCAACAAACGAGAATTGGAATTGGGTGCCGCTACCATGGCTAGTTTGGTCTACCTCATGGACAAATACGGAACGATTCGGCCCCCAAAGGTAAAAGGGTAGTTCCTTTCGTTTGCATGCCTTATTTTTGCACCCTTAAATGAGAAAAGATGCAAGAAGGTATATACGCTAAATTCAATACCACAAAAGGTGAAATTTTAGTCAAATTGACACATGACAAAACCCCTGGAACTGTGGGTAACTTTGTCGCTTTGGCTGAAGGAAATCTAGAGAATAGTGCCAAGCCACAAGGCAATCCGTATTATGACGGCCAAAAATTCCACAGGGTGATTCCTGATTTTATGATTCAAGGTGGATGTCCACAGGGCACGGGAACCGGTAGCCCTGGTTACCAATTTGAAGACGAGTTTCATGATGATTTAAAACATGACGCCCCTGGTGTATTATCGATGGCCAATGCCGGTCCTGGAACCAATGGAAGCCAGTTTTTTATTACCCATGTACCAACCCCTTGGTTGGATGGCAAACATACCGTTTTTGGTCATGTAGAAAGCGGGCAAGAAGTGGTTGATACCATTGCGCAGGGTGATACCATCGATGCTCTGGAAATCGTAAGGGTTGGTGCTGATGCTGAAGGATGGAATGCTGTTGAGGCCTTTAGGACATTTGAAGGAGAACGCGAGAAACGCGAGGCTGAAAAAAAGGCAAAGGCAGAAGCCGCATTGGAAAAATTGGCAGCTGGTTTTGAAAAAACCGATTCCGGATTACGCTACAAGATTATTCAAAAGGGTAGTGGTACTAAAGGCGAAAAAGGAAAAACCGTGTCCGTACATTATGAGGGCAGTCTTGATAATGGGCAGGTATTCGATTCCTCATACAGTAGAAAGCAACCTATCGAGTTCCCATTAGGTATGGGTCAGGTGATTTCAGGATGGGATGAAGGCATAGCTCTGTTGCAAGTAGGAGACAAAGCACGATTTGTGATTCCATCGCATTTGGGGTACGGTAGTCGAGGTGCTGGTGGGGTCATACCACCAAATGCCACCTTGATTTTTGATGTTGAACTGATGGAAGTGAAGTAGATAGACTTCTAAAAATGATAGTAAAGGGCTCCGAAAGGGGCTCTTTTTTTGGTTATTAGGGGTTTTAAACCCAATGATTCGCGCGAAAAAAGGGAATGAATTAAAAGTACGG
>CAYNUM010000587.1:0-2022 GCA_964400025.1 uncultured Croceivirga sp. | reverse complement strand
TCATTGACCAAAAAATTGGGAGCCACTGCAAAAGGCAGGTAATAGTTGGTCAACGTATTTTCAATAAACTCATCATGAACCTTTTGGAGCGCTTCATCGCTATTCAGATATTGGGCCAGGATATTTTTTGTGGATTCAGGATTTGAAGTGCAATTTTTAGCAACCCAATCAATCTTTTGAGCCTTGGTCAGTTTCGAGAAACCCTCTACGGTTTTTTGCATTGTATTCGGTAAAATACAAAGATACATCTTACGGTTTCTTGTTCTCTTATTGCAGGTTGCAGATAGCTATGTTATATTTAGGGATTCTGTAATCCACTAGTTGATTCTAAAGTTTAAATCAAATTTCTAATGCGTAGCGCTCTTCTTTTCCTCTTAATCCTTTCCTCTTCAATTACAATCGTAACTGCTCAAAAGAAAAAGATCTCCCTCGAGGAAATCTGGCAGGGGGCATTTAGAACAGAAGGTATGGATGTGCTGCGGTCAATGAAGAGCGGAAAACAGTATACCGTTCTTAATTTTAACCGTAACCCGCGCAGCAGTTCATTGGATAAGTATGATTACAGCACCTTGGAAAAGGTAGAAACGATTATTAAATCTTCAGATGAAATTCCTTTCTTCTCCTCGTATGAATTTAGCGATGATGAATCGCAAATCATTCTGGCTACAGAGGTAGAAGCCATTTTTCGACGGTCTCGTATCGGTATCTATTATGTGTATGATATAGAAAAGAAATCCATCAAGAAGATTTCTGAAAACAAAATTCAAGAGCCTGAGCTATCACCCGATGGGTCCATGGTGGCTTATGCTTTTGATAACAATCTATATGTGATGGATTTGGCTTCAGGAGAAACCAATCAGATAACCACAGATGGCGTTTATGGAAGTATCATCAACGGAATTACAGATTGGGTCTATGAGGAGGAGTTTGCATTTGTGCAAGCCTTCGAATGGAACAGCGATGGCAGCAAAATTGCCTTTATCCGTTTCGATGAAACCAACGTGCCTCAATTTTCTATGGATGTATACGGAACCGAGCTTTATCCTTTTCCCTATGAATTTAAATATCCTAAAGCAGGGGAAGAAAATGCACAAGTGAGCCTACACCTTTATGATTTAGCAACCAATGAAACTAATACGGTTGATTTGGGTGATGCGTATTACATTCCGAGAATACAATGGATGAACAACCCAAATTATCTAAGTGTTCAGACTATCAATCGTCATCAGAACCATTTGAAATTGCAAGAGGTCAATGCAAAGGACAATTCTGTTTCCGTATTGTTGGAAGAAAAAGATGATGCCTATGTGGACATTCACGACAATCTTACTTTTTTGGCCGATGATAGCTTTATATGGACAAGTGAAAAAGACGGATACAATCATTTATATCTCTATGATCAAGACGGTACGATGATGAACCAAATAACCAAGGGAGATTGGGAGGTCACCAATTATTACGGCTATGACCAAGCTGAAGATAGAATCTATTACCAATCCGTTGAGAATGGTTCCATTAATCGTGGGGTCTACAGTATCTCAAGTTCAGGAAAGGGAAAAAAGGCCCTTAGTGCCGAAGAAGGTAACAACGGGGCCGATTTCAGTGCTGATTACACCTACTATATCAACACATATTCCAGCGCTACTACGCCCTATCAATTTACGCTGAACCGAGCAAAAGACGGCAAGAAGTTAAAAGACATTAAAAACAATAATGCCCTATTGGAGAAGCTTAAAGGGTATGAAACGGTTTCAAAAGAGTTTTCGACCATTAACATCAACGGCAATGATTTGAATATGTGGATGATGAAACCAGCAGATTTTGATGCTTCAAAAAAATACCCATTATTTATGTTTCAGTATAGTGGCCCTGGTTCTCAACAAGTAGCCAACCGTTGAGAACCAGGGCCACTATACTGAAACATAAATAATGGCCCTGGTTCTCAACAAGTAGCCAACCGTTGGATGTCAAGCAATGATTACTGGCACCAGATGTTGGTTTCAGAAGGATATATTGTGGCTT
>CAYNUM010000586.1:0-2025 GCA_964400025.1 uncultured Croceivirga sp. | reverse complement strand
ACTAAGAAACGGCTCAATACCCACATGGGGCCTTCTGATGGCACCACCTTACGTAATATGAAATACAGCGACCCTCCCAAAATACCAAAATATAGAAGCATGATGAGGCCCATGAAAATCATAAAGACTTTAATTCCAAGGCTTTTTCCGAAAGAGGCTGAACGGAAAAAAGATTTCCATTGCAACTGAACGAACTGTTTGAACATAGGTTGACTTTTGGCTCGAATCGTTTGTATCTAAATTAATCGAATTGTTACATAATTCATTTCTATTTTGATATACCCTGTGTAATGAAAGCGTTTATTTAGCTTTGCAAAAAAAATTTGCCATGAGCGATTTTCACGCCCTAACTGTTGACACGGTTGAAAAATTAACCCCAAATGCAGTTGCCATCAGTTTTGCGATTCCGCCAAGTTCGGCCAACACTTTTGCCTTCACCGCAGGACAGTATATTACCATAAAAAAAGAAATTGAAGGTCAAGAAGTACGAAGGGCTTATTCTATCTCTTCTTCACCCTCTTCTGGAAAATTGACCATCGGGATAAAAAAAATGCCTAATGGTACATTTTCAAAATATGCCAACGAATCCATAAAAGCAGGTGACGTTTTAGAGGTTATGCCCCCTGAAGGTCGATTTGTGTTTGAAAATGATAGTTCTGGCAAAACTATTGCAGCTTTTGCGGCCGGTAGTGGAATCACACCGATTATGAGTATCGCACAAACCGTTTTGGAAAATGATGATGCAAATACATTTGTGTTGGTTTTTGGAAACCAAAGTACTGAAGAGACCATGTACCGCGATGCATTACTTCAACTAAAGGAGAAATATAACAATCGGTTTTTTATTCAATGGGTTTATAGTAGGAGCTCTGAAGCCGATTCGCTATTTGGGCGCATTGAAAATTCGACGGTTAATTTAATCCTCAAGAACAAGTTCAAGGAATTCGACTTTGATGCTTTCTACCTATGTGGGCCAGAAAACATGATAACTACGGTAACAGATTCTTTAAAAAACAACAATATTCCTGAAGAAAAAATCCTTTTTGAGCTCTTTACCTCATCGGATGTTGAGGCAAAAGAGGTTGCTGGTCTTGAAGGGCAAACCCAGGTCACCGTAGTTCTCGATGATGAGGAACATGAATTTAGCATGGACCGAAAAGAATTTGTGTTGGATGCAGTTCTTAAAAACGATATTGACGCCCCCTATTCTTGTCAAGGTGGTGTTTGCAGTTCATGCATTGCCCGGGTCGTAGAAGGTGAAGCTGAAATGGTCAAAAATCAAATTCTTACCGATGGTGAGGTCGAAGAGGGACTTATTTTGACCTGTCAGGCCCATGCGAAGTCAACTGGCTTAAAAATTGACTACGATGATGTTTGATATATGAGTCTGTCCAAAGCGAAATTGGCGGCATCATACCCAATGGCATAGGCTTTTTCTATACCTTTTTTATCCAAAACACCTATGTTTTCGAGTTCAGTCGGTTCAATTTGTAAATCACATTGCTGTAATTTCTCGTGACTCGATGCATAAACCATTAATCCTGTAATTCGGGTAATCAATTGAATTGAGTTTCGTAATTCCTTTTTATCCAGCTTCCCTGCTACACTTACATTACTGCCAATCACAAAATCACACTGTTCTTCGACATATTCTTTAGGAAAATTATTGATGATTCCACCATCAGCATACAAGAGACCATCGATGGTGACCGGACTAAATACCGGGGATAACGCGGCAGAGGCCAGTAACGGCTTAATGAGTTCTCCTTTAAAAAAAACTTTTTCTGAGCCATTTTGCATGTCGGTCGCCACAACATAAAGCGGTTTCTTTAAGGCCTCAAAAGAATCTTCTTTGAAGTGTTTTTTTAGAATCGGAACATAACGGTCGGTATTAATTAGACCAGGCTTGCCAAACGCAAAGAAACTGTATTGAAAAAGTGGGGTTTCTTTAAAGAACTGTAACATCCCATAGGTTGAATTTCCGTTGGCATAAAGCGCCCCAATTAGCGCACCAATACTAGATAC
>CAYNUM010000585.1:0-2034 GCA_964400025.1 uncultured Croceivirga sp. | reverse complement strand
ACCGGCTGGATGCTATCGGAGCCATCGGAATCGCCCGAGCATTCAATTATGGCGGGTTCAAGAATCGAGAGCTCTACAATCCCGAAATTGCCCCAAAGCTCAATCTTTCCAAAGAAGAATACAAGAAATCAAACAGCCCTACCATCAATCATTTCTACGAAAAGCTGTTGTTGCTCAAAGACCAAATGAATACACCCACCGGGAAAGAATTGGCCGAAAAACGCCATCAATTTTTATTAGATTATCTCGAACAATTTTTCGGAGAGTGGAAAGGCGAGGCCTGAGACCGTAGTTATTTTTTAGATGACTTTGTATCTTCAAGTCCATCTAAACTAAATCAAAATGCAACGACGAAAATTCTTGAAGAATTCTGCTGCTTCAGCAGCTGCTTTTTCCATTGTTCCCAGTTTTGTAATGGGCAAAAACCATGTGCCACCAAGCGACACCCTATATGTTGGGGCCTTTGGTGTTGGTGGGCGCGGTAGCGGCGTAATACGGGGTTTGAACCAAACAGGAAAAGTGAAATTCGTTGCCCTTTGTGATGTTGATGAACGTCGAGCCGCCGAAACCTTCAAATCCTTTGGAAAAGCCAAAAAATATAAAGATTTTAGAAAGGTTTTTGACAATCACTTAGGCGAGATTGATGCGGTGATGGTTGCAACACCAGACCACACGCACGCGTCTATCGCATTACCGTTCATGCGAGAAAAAAAACATGCCTATGTAGAAAAACCGTTGACCCATAACATACATGAGGCCCGGTTAATGACAAGAGTGGCTGCTGAAAATGGTATTGTTACCCAAATGGGCAATCAAGGAGCTTCAAGTGCTGATAGTCGAATTGCCCGCGAATGGGTTGAAACGGGTGTAATCGGTAAAGTACACACCATCGATTGTTGGACCAATCGACCTGTTTGGCCCCAAGGAGTACCGATTCCCGTAGGAAAGCAAGAAATTCCAAAAGAATTGGATTGGGATCTATGGTTGGGTCCTGCCAAAATGCGAGATTACAATGCAGCCTACCTGCCGTTTAAATGGAGAGGCTGGTGGGATTTTGGAACCGGGGCATTGGGTGATATGGGCTGTCATATCATGGAGACACCGTTCAGTGTATTGGATTTGGGATATCCTACTGAGGCAGAAGCCAGTTGCACAACTGTCTGGGTTGGTGACTTTGTAGAGGCAGATTATGGACCTTCTTGTCCGCCCTCATCAAAAATCCATCTAAAATTTGAACATGAACATCATGGTGATATTCAATTGAACTGGTACGATGGTGGATTAAAACCCGACCTACCTGATGAGCTTAAAGATGATGAGACAGTTGGCGATGGTGGCGGTGGAACCGTCATGTACGGAGACCGAGGTGCTTTGGTGTTCGACACCTATTCGAGAAACGCCCGTTTTCTACCCTCTGAGTTAAAAGAAATCTATAAAGCACCGCAACCAAAATACCCAAGGGTCGAAGGCGATGTCGACGGCCATATTGCCAATTTTGTAGATGGATGCCTTAAAGGAGATGCTACTTCTTCAAACTTTGCGAAAGCCGGACCATTGACCGAGACCGTGTTGATGGGTAATCTTGCCGTTAAGGCCTATCAATATATGGTGTTAAAAGAAGGAAAAAAAGTGGGCGATTGGGCACCATATAAATACCCGGGCAGACGTAAATTAAAGTGGGACGGAGAGAACATGAAAATAACCAACTACGATAAAGCCAACGAATGGGTAACCCGTGAATATCGTAAAGGATGGGAACTGACCTAATTCAAAAATATGAGCAGTCAACATGAACGTATAGCCAAAATGGTTTTTGGTTCAGTTTATCCACATTATGTAAATAAAGTAGAAAAAAAGGGCAGAACCGTTGATGAATTACATGAAGTGATTGAATGGCTTACCGGCTATGATGCCACCAGGGTGGAGCAGCTGATAAAAGAAAAAGTGACTTTTGAACAATTCTTCGGTGGGGCAAAATTGAACCCCAATGCTTCGCTCATTAAAGGTGTGATTTGTGGTTATAGGGTTGAGGAA
>CAYNUM010000584.1:0-2037 GCA_964400025.1 uncultured Croceivirga sp. | reverse complement strand
ATGGCTAAAGGGTTCAGCGACTAAAATAAGTGTGCTTTCTGTGAGGGAATCATTGACCAATTTTGCCGAAACGAATTTGGTAGTCTTACCTGCCCCTTTCTTTTTTGCTGCATAGGAAAAGTAGATTTTTTGGTTTTCAGAGAACTTTGGATGTAATAGCACCTCGAAAATTCCTGAATTGTCACCGACATGTTTTGCCCCAATGCTATCGGTCAGATCGTTTGGAAAGCCTTTGATGACCTTTTTGGTTTTATCCAATAAATCTACCTTGACCAAATCTCCGTTTTTTTCAGTGACCAAGGCTTCAGTTTCTGAAAGAAAGGCCATGCTCCATGGTTTGTTCAGACCTTCAAAAACCACTTCTTTCTCGGGTAAAAGGACCATGCTAGATTCAGAGGTCGTCTTATTTTGATGGCAGCTGAAACAAAAGGCAAGAACGAAAAAAACTAAAAAGCGCATACGATTAAAAGAGGTTTTAAGGGTTAATGGTCTTTCGTTTTAAATAGGGGATAGAATTCCTCGACCAATTTTGTTGGATGGTCCGTCTCTGTATGACTTACCATAAAGGAACCGCCCCACACAACATCAGGGTTGTTTAAAATCTGACGGGTGATTTCTTGAATGCCGGTATTGTTATTTCGTTCAATAGCCTCGGGTATGTCGATCCATGCTACTTTTTCAAATTCGTCTTCCAAATTGTTTTTAGGGACTTTAATCTTTCCGCTTTTGTATTGGGCAACATAGTAGTTGCGAAACGTCATATTGGGTTTGTAATCGTATTTAAACGAAAACTGACCCCGTAGCTCGATATCCGTAAGCTGTATGCCGTGTTCTAGGGCCATACTATCGATGGCCTCTTTTAAGAATTGCCGTTTTGAAAGATTGACGTAGGGCATACCCCACCAATCCTTGCCGCCAACCATTAAGACTTGATTTTTGGCATTCTTTACAATGACCCGTAAGACGGTGAAATTATCCTTTCTTAGATAATGCGGAATTTCTTCCTTGTCTTGACCATTGCAAATAACAAACGAGATTAGAATTAAAAATAGAACTGTTTTAGATACGATTTGTCTCATCTTTTCATAGATTAAATTAATTAATGTAACATCCAGTTTTAAAGGGAAACCACCCGCCTTGTATGCAAACAAGGTTGGCTGAATGCCATGCACAAAGAATCAAATAATCTTCATGAAAGACTTTAAAAATCATGATTTTAAAGACGATTATTGCTAAAGCTACCCCTGTTGTTCTCGGTATTGGGATGGGGTCATGTGGGTGATACCCTTAAAGGCCAAATTGAAAGTGGTTACATTATTAAAGCCTGAGTCATAGGCTATACTGGCTATTTTTTCATGTTTCGTTTCTGGTGCAACTAGAAGACGTTTCGCTTTTTCAATTCGGAATGTATTGACATACTCGGAAAAATTTTTCCC
Source organism: uncultured Croceivirga sp. (assembly GCA_964400025.1). Lineage (GTDB taxonomy): Bacteria > Bacteroidota > Bacteroidia > Flavobacteriales > Flavobacteriaceae > Croceivirga. Next base: position 601 of record CAYNUM010000584.1, on the reverse strand, counting down.
TGTTGACTCATTAATGACCCGTGAAAGCAATTTAGGAGTGGTCCCAACGGCATTGGCAACCTCGTTCAGTGATATTTTCGAATTAAGATAAACGGTCTCTTGATCAAAGAGTTTCTCTACAGACTCCATTAATTTTCGGGTAGTGTCGACATCTAACGATTGCCCCGTGTATTTCTCCAATTGAAAACTATGTTTCTTAAGCAAAAGGAATGAGAACATATAGATTAAAAAAGTGTAGCAGATGGCCCCACCGATATAAAAGGGTATAAGTCCTGATACGTTTCCGATATAAAAAAGACCAATGGTGCTCACCCCAATTATCAAATTTCTATACCATGTCAAAACCCCTTTCTGGGGATGATTTTTTTGGTTGTACAGAAGAACGGCCGATAGCCAACAATACACCAATAAATACACAAAAACACCATAGTAAATAATTAACGAGATGGTATCAGGGCGGTTGGGAACTAGCCAACAAAAAACACTAAAAGCGAGGTAAGGCGAATAATGAAGTAGTGTTGGCCAAGCTACTTTACGCTCCTTTTTAAGAATGACCTTGCCGTAGAACCAAAGACTTGGTCCGACCAATAACATTCCAGCG
>CAYNUM010000583.1:0-2038 GCA_964400025.1 uncultured Croceivirga sp. | reverse complement strand
GGCGGTGCAGCGCATGCAGCCCGGTAAGCCAGTTACCATTGGCAAACCCATTGACAACACTCAGTTTGCTGTTTTAGATCAAAATGACCTTATGGTAGGCATCGGAGTAAAGGGTGAGCTGTGTATTGGAGGGGATGGCGTAACTGCAGGATACTTGAAACGGCCAGACCTTAACCAAGAGCGTTTTGTGGAAATAGAAGGTCACCGTTATTATCGCACCGGCGACGAGGCGCTTTGGAATAACCAAGGTGATTTTGAAGTATTGGGGCGATTGGACTTCCAAGTAAAGTTGCGAGGGTACCGCATTGAACTAGGTGAAATAGAACATGTGCTTAACCGTCATGATAATGTGGACCAAGCGGTGGTAACCTTGCATGGGCAACCCGGAGAGCATCAAAAACTAGTGGGCTATGTGACCCTTAACCAAGACTTTAATTTAGACCTCTTAAAAAGTTACAGCCAGCAGTTCTTACCCGAGTACATGGTACCTGCCATACTGATCCCGTTAGCCGAATTTCCTCTAACGCCCAATAAAAAAGTAGATCGAAAAGCTTTACCCAAGCCGGAGATCACCAAAGTTTCGGATGATCGACCCGCCAATGCTCAAGAAGAAAAAATGCGGGGTATTTGGTTAGACCTACTAGGCCTTAAAGATATTGGTTTGGATGAAAACTTCTTCCATGCCGGAGGGCATTCACTTTTGGCAGCACAACTGTTTCAGCGCATTAAAAAAGAGTTTAATGTCGATCTACCCTTAGGCACTTTATTCCAATCTGGATCCATCGCGCAATTAACTCGGCATCTAAGTAAATCAGAAAAGGCCCGTTGTTTGGTGCCCATAAAACCCCAGGGATCGGGTACGCCTATTTTTATGATGCACGCTGCCGGAGGTAACGTGCTGCTGTATAAAGATTTTGCCGACTCCCTGCCTGGTGATCACCCCGTTTACGGTCTACAATCTCCGTTGTTATTTGATCCACAAGCCCATGACCAAAGCTTTGAGGAGTTAGCAGATCGCTACTACAGTGAAATTAAGACTCATCAAGCTCAGGGACCGTACTTCCTGGCCGGCTATTGTTTAGGAGGGGCCTTGGCTTACGAAGTGGCACGAAAGATCCAGGAAAATGGTCAAGAAGTAGGACTAGTGGCCATGTTTGAAACCTACAATATTCAGAAAATTAAGGCCAGTAAAAGGGCTGGCCTGAAGCAAATTCACCGCTTGGAAAGTGTGTGGTTTCACATCCTAAATGTTTTGAGTCTCAAAGGAGCCAGCAGGAAAGATTTTATTATTCGGAAGTGGAATATCGAAAAGGTCAGATGGCGTGCTAGATGGAAAAAGTGGTTTGGAAATAGTGTCAGTGACTCCGAGACCAACGATTTTACAGAACAAAACGACCTCAAGCATGAACAATACCAGCCTGCAAAATATCAGGGCGACATTGTGATTTACAAGGGTGATCGCGATTTTACGGGCTTCAATGATGATCATTATGGATGGGCAGATCTGGTTGATGGCAACGTCACCATATGTGAACTAAACTTGAAGCCTAGAGGTATGCTGATGGTGCCATTTGTGGAGCAATTAGCCCAGGACGTAAATGAAAAAATGCAGGCAAAACTAAATTCAAATTTCTAATCACCGATCCATACCTGTTTTGGATAAAATTCATGATAAAATCATTGCAAAATTGAATGGGTAGCACTAATATTGCAACCCTAATAAGTCGCCATAAATGAATGGTGGCAGATTTGATTCCTCCTTAGCTCAGTTGGTTAGAGCGGCTGACTGTTAATCAGTAGGTCCTTGGTTCGAGTCCAAGAGGAGGAGCGAAATGAAAAGCCTTAGCGTTTAGTTGAGGCTTTTTTAGTTAGATAGGTTTCTTGGACGAGAAGTTTATCCGCCGCAGGTAGGAACTACCGAAGGCGAAAGTCCAAGAGGAGGAGCATTTTTAACCCTGACGCAAAGCAGTCTGGGTTTTTTATTTACAGTTTCTCGGGTGAGAAACGTTAATCACCAACAACTAATTTTCCATGGTTA
>CAYNUM010000582.1:0-2041 GCA_964400025.1 uncultured Croceivirga sp. | reverse complement strand
GTTACTGGTGGCCTAACGACCATTTTTGAAACAAAGGAATTCAGCCCCGTAGACACCCAAGATTCCAATATCGGATTTCATATTGGGGCTTTTACGCAATTCGAACTTTCAGAACATTTTTATGCTCAACCAGAATTGACGTTCACCTTTGCATCAGATGTATCTATAGTCGCATTGAATGCCATTTTAGAATATGAGCTATCGAGAGGATTAGGCTTACAATTTGGGCCGCAATTTGGGCTGATAAGTGGTGATGAAATCGATACCGCAGAAGCCCTCTTTGGTGATAATGTTGATACTTTAAACATACAACTTGCGCTTGGCTTAAGTTATGATATCAATGATTCATTATTCATTCAATCAAGATATGGTCTTCAGATAAACGACCATTATTCAGGCGATGTTGATGAGGCAAGTTTTACACTAAGTTCTTTGACCCTTGGTCTGGGTTACGCCTTTTAGAACAGGTGGCGATAGTACCTTTAGAATAAAACCCTTAACCCATAAAAAACACTAAATGTATTCGAATGAACAACAACAATTTCTTATCTTCTATCACGATTTTTTCTCCCCCAAAAACTAATTTTTTTCTAACACTTTAAACTTTGAATTATGAAAATGCTAAAAAAAAATTGGCTACCGTTGGTATGTGCCGTATTGTTTACTGGATTTATTTCTTGTGAAGGTCCTGAGGGGCCCGCTGGACCTGCAGGGCCGGCAGGAGCGGCGGGGGCAGATGGCCAAAATGGAGCTGATGGTCAAGATGGGGCAGACGGAATGGATGGTACTGCCATGGTGACTAGTATTGTTACCGATTTATCTGCAGAATTTGATGTAGAAGCTTTAGAATTCCCTACCCCAGAAATCACCCAAGACGTTATTGATAATGGTGTTGTACTTGGCTATGTTTCGGTGGATGATGTTTGGTATCCTCTACCAGCAATTCCAGATGACGCATTATTGTTTTTTCACATCTCCTTTAGCTTTACAGTAGGAGAAGCCTATTTGGAGTTTTGGGATGATCCTAGCTTGGCAGAATTCTATATTTTAGAAGAAGGTGACCTCACCAGTTTTAGGTTGGTTATTATTGAAGGTTCAGATACTTCTTCCCAATCTTCAATTTTGGATGATTTAAATTCCAATGGAGTAGACGTAAATAGTTATAAAGAGGTCGCAGACTTTTATAATTTGAATTAAAATTAATTCAATTTATACGAAAGGGGTTGAACCTATCGCAGGTTCAACCCCTTTTATACTCACCCATAATGCGCTTTAATTTTCGTCACACTATTTCAAAATCCCAAAAATCACAAGTACTAAAAGCGCTAAGGAAAACGAAATTATTGAAATCGCATTTTATTCGTCTATTCTATCTTATCTCGATGAAAAAAGCTTTTGTTATAAGGGCATTGAAATGCCTTTTTTTTGTGTAGTTCAATTAGTACAGCCCTTGGTACATTTCAAAGCTCTTAAAATTATCATCAAGGCTCTTGGTTAACGAGAAATCATCAAGGATGCCCATATCGGTTAAAGCATCCGTTACAAAAATAACACCCCCTAAAATTGCAGCCCCACCTGCTAAAACCGGAGCTGCAGCGGCAATTGTTGGTAAGGCACCTAACATAAGAACTGCCCCTACGGCATGAGACGGTTTAATCTCACCTGACAACAAAATTTCACCAAAAAATAAACCAGTGCCCGCTTTTGCCAATAACTTTGGTGCAATTTGTTTTCCTTGGGCGAGAATTTTGGTCTCAGCCCTAGTGTACTTCATAAAGTTGTTTGCCCATTTTGCATCCCATCTATAGGTCATCATTCCATGTTGATTTAAATGGAACAAAGCGTTTGAGGAAACATGAGGTCTTATAAGATTGTGGGTATCCAAAACTCCGGTGACCGTTGAAGCAAATTTATGAGACGTTTCAATGGTTGCTCCTGTAAATGTATTGTTGTTCTGATGGGTAGTATTTTGTTTTAAAAAAGATGACCCTGATATAGTACATGACTTAGGTTGCTTAAAAGTGCTTGATCTATATCTATC
>CAYNUM010000581.1:0-2042 GCA_964400025.1 uncultured Croceivirga sp. | reverse complement strand
AGGAATCTCATCGTCCCTGCGGCTGTAGCTGATAAAGACCTGCTCTTCATACCGATAGGCAACAGACTTGGCTTCCTCATCTTCGCCCCCCATTTTATCGTACAGTTGGTCAATGAACGCAACCGAATTATTGTAGGAGTTTTCATCGCCATTGATCACCTGCGCTTGAAATTTTTCCAAAAAGTCCGAGAGTTTATGATCCAGTGCCGTTTTGTTATCTGCAATGCTATTGCCAAAACTCTTGGCAAAACTTTGGTCGCTAATGGTGCGGATAAAAAGACGCATGAACCAATTTGGGTAGCTACAGCCAATCAATAGAAACTCCTTGTTTTTGGTCAAGTCATAAAAGGCCTTGTATTCTGCCCCCCTTCGCTCATCGTACATTACCAGCAGGTATTCGAGCAATTGCTCGTCCGTTACGGCCATGGAGTTGGACAGGATGGTACCAAACAAATGAAATAGGGACTTTAGTGATTGCTTACGTGGCCCTTGGGGACTTGCTTCCTTGGGAATGGTATAAATCTTGGGGTCGTTTGTTTTGAGCCCCAACGAATCAAATGCCTTGATCATAAAATCGTCGATGCCCGTCAACACAAAGGTTTCGAAGCCCTTGATTTTGCACAGCTTTTTGTAAGGCTCCAAATCAACCTGCTCAAAACTGATCTTGTTGAATTCGCTTTTGAGAAACGCGTGTATTTTGTTGAATTGTGCCTTTTGCAGGCATTCCAGTGCAACCGTATTCAACGAAAAATCCGAACGTACTTGCTCATCCACATCTACCCCAAAAGTTTTGACCATGGCGCAGGCCAAATAATCATAAAGGTTGATTTTTAATGCAAAGTCACCATCACTTTGGATCAAATAATCCCTGAGTAGCGGGTTCTCCTCGCATTTCGCCTTGTCGATGGTAATGGTGGCAAAGTCTGTTCCGATAACCGGCACGATATTCTTGACATCGAGCTGCGACTCCAGAATATCCCAGTTAAAGTCTTGTATTAGGGTTGGCATTGGTAACGTATTACACCCAGATTGTGCCATTTAAACACAATTGAGTCAGCTATTAGGTAGCCAAATTAACCCATTATTGGTCAATCACTAAAATTTGCAGTTTGTTCCTCCATCATTAAGGGCATTAAGAGGTCGCAGTTCTTTATGTCGGATTCCCTGCAGGTAGTTTCACCACAAACGAAGTGCCCACATTCAATTCACTCATCACTTCGATGGTGCCTTTGTTCATCTTCACAAAATCGTGTACCAGCTTCAACCCTAGGCCTGTCCCCTTTTCGCCTTTGGTGCCTTTCGAAACCTTCGTTTTATCTAGCCCAAACAACTTATCCAGCTTCTCCTTGTCGATACCAACACCCGTATCCTTCACTTCTATCCGAATGCTGTCAGCTTCCTTCTTAGCGGTTAATAGCACCTCTCCTTCATCGGAAGTAAACTTAAGGGCATTGCCCGTGAGGTTGCGCAGGATGGTCATAAAGCTGTTTTTGTCTGCCCATACTTGTAGCTGGGGTTCCACCTCCGTCTTCAGCACAATGTTTTTCATATTGGCATTTTCACTGAACACCAGCATGTTTTCTTCCACTGCCTCCTTTAGGTTCACGTATTCTGGCTCGTACTTAATGACCCCTTCTTCTTTCATCGCCCATTTAAGCAGCATATCCAGCAGGTTGAGGGCCTGATTGGAAGCCTTTTCCAGATGCTCAAATACATCGTTGATCATGCTGTCTTTCTCCGTTGGGTACTTCACCGCCATTTGGTTTTTGAGGATGGAATTCCAGCCGATGATGATGCCAATAGGGTTGCGCAAATCGTGGGCGATAACCGAGAAAAAGCGGTTTTTCATCTCGTTGAGGGCAGATAGCTCCGTGTTTTGGGCTTGGATTTCCTCGTTGAGGGTAGACAGCTTTCGGTTGAACATGAAAAAACCAACTATGACCAAAAAAGCCATCACCAAAATGATGGAAAGGCTGGTTTGAAACGATTGACGTTTGTCCAGTTCCGATTCGAAAATGAACGTCTGTTGTGCCTGCGCAAGT
>CAYNUM010000580.1:0-2044 GCA_964400025.1 uncultured Croceivirga sp. | reverse complement strand
TTCCATTAGACCCACAAAACTGAAATTCAAAAATTTAATATTTCTTTTTGAAGCAATTCAAAAGCCTTATTGACCCCCTTCTGAACAATGCGCTCTCGGTGGTTGCCCAGAACAAATTTTCGAGCAAATGTATGTGATGGAGTGCTAATGGCAATAAAGGCCGTTCCAACAGGTTCGTCGGAATCTCCTTTGGTTGGGCCCGCATTACCGGTGGTGGCAATGGCAAAGTCAGCACCCATTAGCTTTTTGACATTTTCGGCCATGGCCACGGCAACCGCCTCACTGACCACTGAATGGTTTTCAATTAGTTCTTCGGGCACTGCCAATACTTGAGACTTCGTCTCTGTGGCATAACTTACTACCGTTCCTTTAAAGTACTTTGAAGCACCGGGAACAGCAGTTATTTGTTGCGCAATTTTTCCCCCAGTAAAACTTTCAGCAGTGGCCAAAGTCATCTGTTTTTCGGTCAACAATTTGCCTATACCGGCTTCGATGGTTTCATCTTCCTCTACCCCGTAGATGATATCTCCAATCAACGGATGGAGTTTTTCAGCTTCAGTTTCAATTAAGTTCTGTAGATAGACTTTATCGGTGCCCTTTGTGCTCAGCCTTAAACGCACGCGGCCAAGACTCGGTAAATAGGCCAATTTTATTTCCGGGGGAAGGTTATTTTCCCAAGCTTCAATCTTTTCGGCAATGGCACTCTCCCCCAACCCATAGGTCATAATGGTTTTATGGATGATGTGCGGTCGCTCAAATCGTTCCATAATTTTTTGGACGACGGCATTTTTTATCAAACCCTTCATCTCGAAGGGAACCCCAGGCAAGGAAATAAATACCGTACCCTTTTTTTCCATCCACATGCCCGGTGCCGTACCAAATTCATTATGCAGCACAACAGCCTTGGTAGGTACCATAGCCTGCTGTCGATTTAAATCTGAAATGGGAGTGCTGATGTATTTTTTAAAAAGAAACTCGATATGGTCAAGCACTGATTTGTTCTCAACTAAGGTATCTTCAAAATATTCACAAAAGGTATGTTTGGTGACATCATCTTTGGTAGGGCCCAGCCCCCCAGTAATAATGACTACCTGTGAGCGGTGGTTTGCTTCTTCAAACGCCTGTAGAATATGCGCCTTATCATCTTGAACTGAGGTTATCTGATAAACAGAAACCCCAACTTTATTAAGTTCTTTGGCAATAAACGCGGAATTTGAATCAACAATCTGACCAATAAGAATTTCATCACCTATGGTAATGATTTCAGCTTGCATGTCGTAAAAATTAATAGGATAACCCTGTTGGCGGACAAAAATAAAGAAAAGTGATCGTGCTTGATTGGTTTATAAATTGAAGTCGTTTTTCAGCTCACCAATAACTTGCTCGATATCTTTTTTTAAAAGGGGGAACTTCATTTTGATTTCTTCAAGGCTGCCTGAAGCTTTTCCTAATTTCTCCAAATCGTAAGCATTCATGCGCGTCTGTTCCATACCCAAAAGGTCTACGTTGGGCTTGATTTTATGGGCCATCTTGCCGATTTGCTCAAAGTCTTCGTTGGCAATTGCGTTTTCCAAGGCAGAGAGGTCTTCTGGTACTTCCTCCAAAAAAACAGAGATGACAGACATGATAAAGTCTTCATCGCCTTCTGCCATTTCATTAATCTTATCTAGGGTATATATCATTACCTAACGTTGACTGAAAACAGTTCTTCATTTTCTATATACCCTTGAAGGTAGTCATTTCGGTCCACTCTTCCAACCCCCGAAGGTGTGCCGGTAAACAAAACATCACCCTTTTTCAGCATAAAATAGGTAGAAACGTAAGAAATAAGTTCGTCTATCTTCCAGAGCATCAGGCTCGTATCACCATTTTGTACGATTTCCCCATTTTTTAACAAGGAAAACCCTATTTTTTCAACATTTTCGTACTTTTTTACAGGAATCCACTTACCTATAATAGCGGCACCATCAAAGCCCTTGGCCTTTTCCCAAGGCAAGCCTTTGGCTTTTAATTCTGATTGCAGGTCCCTTGCGGTAAAATCAAT
>CAYNUM010000579.1:0-2051 GCA_964400025.1 uncultured Croceivirga sp. | reverse complement strand
CCTTTTCATTGGCATCAGAAATCATACCCTCTTTCTCAGGTGGAATGATAATATCACCTAAACTGAATGACAATCCACCTTTGAAGGCAAATTGATAACCCATGGTCTTAATCTTGTCAAGGAAAGCAGCTGTTCTTGGAACATCGGTCACCGCCAAAATATCTCCAATAATGCTACGTAATGCTTTCTTGGTCAATACTTTGTTGATAAAACCTGCTTCCTCTGGAACTTCTTTGTTGAAAAGTACACGCCCAACTGTTGTCTCAATAATTTGATTCACCAATTCTCCTTCCTCATTGAAATCCTTCGCACGTACTTTTATGCTGGCATTCAAATCAACTCTCTTTTCGTTGAAAGCAATTTCAACCTCTTCAGCAGAGTAGAAAGTCAATCCTTCACCCTTTACGGTCAATGTCTCATCTGATAGACGCTTTTTGGTCATATAGTACAGACCCAATACCATATCTTGAGAAGGAACTGCGATTGGCGAACCATTTGCAGGATTTAAAATATTTTGGGAGGCCAACATTAATAGTTGTGCTTCCAAAATCGCTTCTGGGCCCAATGGTAAATGCACGGCCATTTGATCACCATCAAAATCTGCATTAAACGCAGTACACGCCAAAGGGTGTAAACGAATCGCCTTACCTTCAATCAGTTTTGGCTGAAAGGCCTGAATACCCAATCGGTGCAATGTGGGAGCCCTGTTCAATAGTACCGGATGACCCTTGATTACGTTATCCAAGATATCCCATACAACTGGCTCTTTTTTATCTATAATTTTCTTTGCCGATTTTACCGTCTTTACGATACCTCTTTCAATCAGTTTTCTGATAACGAAAGGCTTGTACAATTCAGCAGCCATGTCTTTTGGAAGACCGCATTCATAAAGATTCATTTCGGGTCCAACGACGATTACGGAACGTGCCGAATAATCTACACGTTTACCCAAAAGATTCTGACGGAAACGCCCTTGCTTACCTTTCAATGAATCAGAAAGTGATTTCAGAGGTCTGTTTGATTCCGTTTTAACGGCAGAGGCCTTTCTCGTATTATCGAATAGCGAATCAACAGATTCTTGAAGCATACGCTTTTCATTACGCAATATGACTTCAGGGGCTTTGATTTCCATTAATCGTTTTAGACGATTGTTTCTAATTATTACCCTACGATATAGATCGTTCAAATCAGAGGTTGCAAAACGACCACCATCCAAAGGCACTAATGGACGTAATTCTGGTGGAATCACTGGAATTACCTTCATAATCATCCACTCTGGGCGATTTTCCCTATTGTCCTGAGATTCACGAAGTGCCTCAACTACTTGCAGCCTTTTTAAAGCTTCTGTCTTACGTTGTTTTGATGTTTCGGTATTCGCTTTATGTCTTAATTCGTAAGACAATTGCTCCAAATCGATTCTTGATAATAAATCAATAAGGCATTCTGCTCCCATTTTAGCGATGAACTTGTTCGGATCAGAATCTTCTAAATACTGATTTTCTACTGGGATGGATTCCAAAATATTGAGGTACTCCTCCTCAGTCAAGAAATCCATTTTATTAACTTCCTCCCCTTCAGGACCTTTGGCAATACCTGGCTGAATGACCACATATCGCTCATAGTAAATAATCATGTCCAATTTCTTGGAAGGAAGCCCCAATAGGTAACCAATTTTGTTTGGTAATGAACGGAAATACCAAATATGCGCTACAGGCACCACCAGGTTAATGTGGCCCACACGGTCTCTTCGTACTTTCTTTTCAGTCACCTCAACACCACAACGGTCACAAACGATACCTCGATAGCGGATACGTTTATACTTTCCACAGGCACATTCATAATCCTTTACAGGACCAAAAATACGCTCGCAGAACAAGCCATCACGCTCCGGCTTATGCGTACGATAGTTAATAGTTTCTGGTTTTAAAACTTCCCCTCTGGATTCTGCCAAAATTGCTTCTGGAGAAGACAGACCAATGGAAATTTTATTGAACCTTTTTGGAGTATTATTATCTTTTAATCTAGCCATGATTTAATTCAGCTCTAGTGTT
>CAYNUM010000578.1:0-2052 GCA_964400025.1 uncultured Croceivirga sp. | reverse complement strand
CACCCTAGTTTTTGCAAAATCACCATCATAAATTGGCACGCCCCCTTAAGATACCAGTCCTATACTTTTTCAATAATGCGTAATTTTAAGCATGTCCATCCATATGACCATTCGCAACTTTTTGATTCTTTTTTTACTTGCACATTTGCTCAGTTGTTCAGAAAATGTTCGACCCTTAAATGTAGTGGTATTCATCGCTGATGATGTAAGCTGGAATGATTTCGGTTGTTACGGAAATACTTCGGCCAACACGCCAACAATTGATTCTCTAGCAAATAATGGACTAATTTTTAAACAGGCATTTTTGACTACTAGTTCGTGTAGCCCAAGTCGAGCCAGTATAATTTCAGGTCGCTATCCACATAGTACCGGAGCCCCTGAACTGCACATGCCCTTACCTGATGATATACCAACCTTGGGAGGAGTGTTAAAAAAGAGCGGATACTTTGTAGGTGCATCGGGAAAATGGCACCTAGGTGATGCGGCCAAAAAAGACTTCGACCATGTTTTGGATACTGATATTGGCCTAGGAGGTGAAGACAGATGGAATGAACTTATCGACTCGATTCCTGAAAACAAACCTTACTTTTTATGGCTTGCTTCCATCGATGCCCACAGAGTTTGGGGAGAAAATAAATTCAATGGCACGACCAAAGAGGAATCCATTGAAGTTCCACCGTACATGTTGAATGATAGTGTGACTAAAAAAGATTTCGCTTCCTATTATGATGAAATAAAAAGGTTCGATTATCATATAAAGAATTCTTTGAAACATCTGGAGAATATTGGCCGACTTGACAACACGCTTGTCATTATAATGGCCGATAATGGCCGGCCCTTTCCCAGGGACAAAACAAGAATGTTCGACAGTGGCATTAAGACACCACTAATTTTTTACTGGCATGGTAAGGATATTGGTGATGGTAAAGAGACAGAGGCCATGGTGAGTTCAATCGATATCTCCAAAACCATTTTAGAATTATCAAATATTAAGTCCCCTGATTCTTTTCAGGGCTTGTCATTTGCAAAGGTATTGACCGATGCCAATGCCAAACATCGCAGCCATATTTTCGCAGAACACAATTGGCATGATTATTCAGCCTATGAGAGAATGGTCAGAACAGAACAATTTCTTTATATCGAAAATCAACTCCCAAATAAACCGATGTCCAGTGCAGCGGATGTACATTCTGGTGATGCCTTCCAACGACTCGTTCAGGAATTTTACAATAATATTTTGGATACGGTTCAATTGTCACAATTTGATTCCATTCAACCAAGAATAGCCCTTTTTGATTGTATTAATGACCCTCATCAAATTCAAAATCTTGCTGAAGACCCAATAAACAAACCGATTATTGATAGCTTAGCCCAAATTCTTCATAGCTGGCAACGAAAGACTGGGGATTCCTTTCCAAATCAACTTACACAAGACCGATATGATTTTTATTTTGGAAAGGACCTAGAACCTGAAAAACACTTTCTGGATATTGAACGGGGAGAGATACCTGGTTCCCTGTAATAGCTATTTTGATATAATTTCTGAGTTACCTTAATTAAAAAACCATCGAGAAAAGGTAATTTTCATACTTATGGAAATCTACGGTCTTTTAGTTGATGAAACGCCTTTTATTTCTTTCTTTTACATGCATCTTGGAATGGGTTATTAAACACCTTCAAATCAACCTATAATTTGTAAAAGACGATGAGGAAAGTATATTTCAGTTTCTTGGTTTTTGTTGCCCTTTCCTTTCTTGGTTGTAAAAGCACAACTGTAGCGACCCCATCGGTCGAGCCAAATATAAAATCGGTTAAAATCAGTGCACACCGGGGTGGACCTTTAGATGGTTTTCCTGAAAATGCCCTGGAAACTTTAAAAAACACTGCAAAAAACGTTGAGGGCGTCATGATGGAAATCGATGTAGCGCAAACCAACGATAGTGTTCTGGTATTGATGCACGATAAAAGGTTAGACCGAACTACAGACCTAACTGGCTACTTAAAGGACTTCTCATTGGAGAATCTAAAAGCAGGGTTTATAGTCAATGAAAA
>CAYNUM010000577.1:0-2055 GCA_964400025.1 uncultured Croceivirga sp. | reverse complement strand
TAGCAGAGGAGGAGGTACCTTCTACCTCCGCATTACCACCACCACAGGCAATAACAATAAATTGTTGCCCATCAACTTCGTATGTTGCTGGCGTTGCATAGCCTCCAGCAGGTAATTGATCTTCCCAAAGTTGTTCGCCGGTCTTTAGATTAAAGGCCCGAATTTTTTCATCGTTGGTCGCTGCGATAAACAAGACTCCTCCTGCTGTAATAACCGGGCCGCCATAATTTTCAGTTCCAGAGACTGGAACATTGGGGTCGTTTAGTCGCTCTTCATGCCCTAAGGGAACCTTCCAGAGGTACTCACCTGAATTTAGATCAATCGCGTTTAGTGTTCCCCATGGTGGTTTTACCACAGGAAATCCGCGGTCATCCTTAAAGCGACCAAAACCCGCGACTGCATAAGGTACTTTTATTGACGATTTTTCGGCACGATGGTCAGTTTCCATTTCCTTACCTGAAATGTAATGGGCAATGGCATCTATTTCAGATTCTGAAAGATTGGGCATGCCGGGCATGGCTCCTTTACCCTTTTTAATGATGCTTCCAATAGAATCTAGACTGAATCGTTCTTTGACCGTTTTTAACTCTGGAATACCGGCCAAGCCCTGTAATTCTCCCCCATGACAACGTGCACAATGAATTTGTGTTAAAGCCTCACCAGGGTGGGTGTTCTCACTATCACCTTCTGTTACCTCCTTCATTCGAACAATCCAAGCCATTTCATTTGAGTTTACGTACATCACCCCATTTGTAGGGTCCAATGCGGCTCCACCCCACTCGGCTCCGCCATCCGCTCCAGGATACAATATTGTGCCAGTGGTGTCTATAGGTATGAACTGCCCCTTCGAAGTGACACTTCGCAATTTTTCCAATACTGTTGGAGGATTAATATTTTGGTCTTTATCCACAAAATCGTCAATAAATGCGGGTCGATTCGGGTTGTATAAATCCTCTTCATTGAGCTGTTGCCTGGCAAAAGGAGCCGGTTTTGTAGGTAAGGGTTGTGTGGCATGGGCCTGTTCACCCGATAAAGGCGAGGCGGGAAACGATTTTTCTTCTATAGGGAATAAAGGTTCGCCGGTAACGCGATTAAAAACAAAAACATGGCCACTTTTAGTTACTTGAGCCACCGCCGGAATTTTAGCACCATCCCTTTGCATTTCGAAAAGATTGGGTGGTGCGGGTAAGTCTCTATCCCACATATCGTGATGTACGAATTGAAAATGCCAAAGACGTTCTCCTGTTTTGGCATTTAGCGCTAAGAGGGAATTGGCAAATAGGTTTTTACCATGTCGATCGCCACCATACCAATCAAAGGCCGCCGAACCTGTTGGAAAATAGACAATGCCCCTTTCCAAATCCACTGCATTACCTGACCAACTGTTGGCACCTCCGACGGTCTTATAGGCATCTTTTGGCCAAGTGTCGTAACCAAACTCTCCTGGTTGGGGAATGGTATGAAAGGTCCACTCAATCGCTCCAGTAAGAACATTATACGCTCGAATATGCCCAGGCGATGAACCAGGGCCTTCACCTACACGAGTTCCCATGATGATGAGGTTTTCATAGATTGCACCTGGAGTATTGGCATAAACCGCCATTTGGTCAATATCCCTGCCTAGACCGGCCCGTAAATCGACGCTGCCGTCATCCCCAAAACTTGTAATTGCTTCACCTGTGTCGGCTGAAACGGCATATAAACGAAACCCTGAGGCAAAGAACAAACGCGATTCTTCTGAGGAATCATCCGATTGCCAATAGCTTAACCCGCGGTTCAGGCCAAGTCCTGTATTGTCTTTGTCAGTGGGCACATACTTCCAAAGTTCTTTTCCTGTTTTCGCATCAACGGCAAAAAGTTCGATGGCGGGGTTCACTCCAAATAGTATACTTCCAACGATTAAGGGATTGGTCTGTATTTGAGTGGTTCTGCCTTCTTCCAAACCACCACTATTATAGTTCCAAGCCAATTGTAATGAAGTAACGTTGGAAGTATCAATTTGCGATAAGGTAGAATAATGGGTGCGTTCAGGGTCACCCAAATAATGTTGCCAAG
>CAYNUM010000576.1:0-2073 GCA_964400025.1 uncultured Croceivirga sp. | reverse complement strand
CCCGCCTCGAATTGTCTTTTGGCAACATCTGGCAAGAAACTGTTATCACTGTGAATCATTAGATAAGGTTTATCCAAGTTTTGAGCGGCAGTTAGAGATTCATATTCAAAAAGAAGAGCGTCGCTCATTTTGGGATAATTGTTTACCCAGATTCCGTCATCGGACCATACGTGATACCAATCCCAAACAAACTTTCCGGGCATCCCTACATCCATACGGGTTTGGTCAACAGCCGGAACGTTAACTACCTCTCCAGTTTGTTTAAAGGTATTTAGCGCAACTTTTCCTTCTGCAATTCTCTCCTCTAATGCTTCTTCAGTTCCCATCCATTGAATATCACCTTCTCGGTCACGGTAATGTCCGGCAACAGTGACCAATCCTTTGAATACATCATCTTCTGATACCGCTCTTAGCATTTCGGAACTTCCTTGACAAACGGCGAATCCAACAATTTGCTCATCATTTACCATGGACAGTGAAGCAAGATATTTAGCTGCTGCTTTGGCATCCTCTACTTTGGCAATTGGGTCTTCCAATTCTCTTGGAACTCCCGCACTTTCTCCTCTAAAGCGTGGGTCAAATGCCAAAGCTACGTATCCTCTTTCGGCAAATCGTTTTGCATATTCGGTTGGTGCTTGCTCTTTGGCATAGGTCATCGGTCCTAAAATGGGCACTGCAGGATATTTTTTCCCCTCTTCATAGTTAGCTGGTAAATAAAGGTTGCCTACCAAATCCAACCCTTCACTTTTAAATGTTACTTTTTTCATACTGTATTTTTTAGATGTTTGAACTTTTTTTTCTTGTGCGTTTAACGTCAGGGTAAATAGACTTATCAAGACGATTATTGAATTCTTCATATCATTTGTTTTTTGTTGATACAAAGATGCTAACAAGAAGAGGCTGACTTATTTATGAAAACAAATCAAGAAGTATGAATTTCAAACATGTGAGGATTTTCGATACTTACCAGGCGTATTTTGAGTATGTTTTTTAAAGAAGTTGTTGAAATTATTGGGAGAATCAAATTGAAGCTGGTAGGCAATTTCTTTGACACTTAACTTGGTTTGGGTTAGATAGGATTTCGCCAAATGCAAGATATGTTTATGAATATATTGCAATGCCGTTACGCCCAAATTGTTCTTTACGATGGCATTCAGGTAATTGGGATGTATGTTTAATATATCGGCGTAGAAACTTGGCGAATGTAAATTTTTAGAATAATCCCATTCGTTGTTTTCCCTAAAATTCATCTCAATTAATTCTTGATAGCGGCTTACCAATTTTAAATCTGCCGTTCTGATAATCTGTTGCGCTTTTTCCGGTGATGTTTCCTTATTGAAGTATCTTTTCACATGATGTAGCAGCAGAAGAACATAACTACTTATCAAGTCAAATTTGTCGGCTTTAGTACCGTGATATTCTTCATTAATCTTTTGATAAATGTTGAGTAGGTTCTGAGTCTCCTGCTCGTTCACCTCAAAAGGTATGGCCTTGTCAATTTTTAGGAAAGGAAAGGTTTCAAGAAAATCCTTGAAAATATGGTTTTGCGCTATGAAATCTCGAGTCATTAACACGTAGTACCCTTCCCAATTGGGTGCAATATCCCATGATAAAATCTGAAAGGGAGAATTAAAAAACACTACCGAACCCTCTGGAAAATCAGAATAATGACTGGATAGGGCTTTCCCATCACCATTCATTTTTAAGGCTATGGCATAAAAAGCGTGTCGAAATGGTGGCATTTTATGGACCACTGTGGCCATGTTATCTTGAAAGTTTCTGACAACAAAATGCTCATGTTTGGCTGGCGGTATTCCAGTGGCCTCAGCGTATTCTTGTATGGTTTTAAAGTTCTTCATGCTGCCCTATGGAACACGACAATGAAGTTACTTCTTTTTAACCTAAAGCTCAAGGTTCACAATCCATTGCAGATAAAAGCCGTTTTACTTGTAAAACACCTCAACGTCTGGGAAAGTGTGCTGTATTTCTTGGTACTGCTCCAAGTTCATTCGCCAAACCATGGTATCTCGGGGCTCACCCTCCGGAGAGGTGGTGTCGTTTTGGAGGACATCG
>CAYNUM010000575.1:0-2079 GCA_964400025.1 uncultured Croceivirga sp. | reverse complement strand
AGACCGCAGAAAAGTGGTTTGTAGTGGTGAACGCATTGAACTCTCACCAAAAGAATTTGAATTGTTGGTCTTGCTCTCATCCAATCCTGGAAAGAGTTATGACCGAACCAAACTTCTAAACCTTATTTGGGGCTACGATTTTAAAGGTTACGAGCATACGGTGAATTCTCACATTAATCGTCTGCGTTCAAAGATAGAACCTGATATGGCGCATCCGAAGTATATTTTGACCCAATGGGGGGTTGGCTATAAATTCAATGAAGAATTATGAAGAAGAAATTATTCTCAAATAGGCTCATCAAAAAATTGATGCTCTCATTCCTGTCCATCTTAATCTTAGCGGGCATTGGGTATACTGTGGCCACGATTTATTTTTCAAACCAACACTTCAGTGAGACCAACCAACGTTTACATGCCAATCTGGCCCAAGACCTAATTGATGAAAAATTTACCGATGCCAGTCCGATAGACAGTCTCGGCAATGTCAACAAAGCCCTTTTCGGCGATTTGATGCACGATATGATGGCGGTAAATCGAGCCATTGAGGTTTATTTACTGGATATCAATGGTGGCGTTCGGTATTCTGTTGTTCTTGACCATGATAACCCCAACGCACAACCTGAAAAAGTAAATCTTCGACCGATAAAAGAATTTATTTCGAAAAAAGGACAAGAATATGTGTTGGGAGACGATCCCCGAAACCCCGATGAACAGAAGGTATTTTCTGCTGCTAAATTCAATAAAAATGGTCATGAAGGCTATATCTATATCATACTGGCCGGTGAAGATTATTTGAACATCAAAAGTGGGCTGCTCGAAGGCTATACTTTAAAATTAGGTTTGGGTATTTCGCTCGTAACCCTTTTGTTTGTGGGTATTCTCGGATTACTTTCCATTTGGTATTTGACAAAAAATCTCAGGGAAATCAACTTCGCTGCCGAACGCTTTCAAGAAGGAGATTTAAAATACCGCATTCCTGATGACAGTACTACCGATCTTACTGGACTAGCACAGACCTTTAATGGTATGGCCGACACCATTCTAATGGATATTGACAAAATAAAATCGTTGGAAAAATTACGTACCGAACTTATTGCCAATATCTCGCACGACCTACGAACCCCATTGGCCATCATTCAAGGCTATATTGAAACCCTACAAATGAAAGACGATTCTTTGTCAGAAGATGAACGATCCGATTATTTAACAAAGATCAATTCAAGTGGCGATCGTCTGGCCAAATTGATTTCGCAATTATTTGAATACTCAAAATTAGAGGCCAATCAAATTGAACCCAATAAAGAACCCTTTTTAATCTCAGAACTAGCCAACGATGTACACCGGAATTATCAGGTATTGGCCAAGAAAAAGAATATCGAACTCAAGCTAGAAATGGAGGAAAAAGTTCCCTTGGTGTTTGCTGATATCTCTTTGGTGGAGCGGGCCATTCAAAATCTGATGGACAATGCCCTTAAATTCACACCAGAAAATGGCGAGGTCATCGTAAAAATAGTCCCTTCAAAAAAAGATGTTGAAATTACCATAAAAGATTCTGGACCAGGTATCGCAAAAGAAAATCAACAATTGGTTTTTGAACGATACCGCCAGACAAAAACAGGTAAGGAAAAGGAAGGTGCCGGTTTGGGCTTGGCCATTGTTCGAAAGATTATGGAACTCCATGACGCCAGCATTCGAATTTTCAGTAAACCGAACGAGGGCACCTCATTCAGTTTTTCCCTACCGGTCTACCAGATAGGTTAAGTTTATCTTAAGCATCAGTTTCGAATTTTCGAAAACCGTATCTTTAAGAAAAACGTTTTTAATGCTATTGACCGATACGCTGTTAGACTTCTTTTTGGAGACCAGAAAGCATTCTGAAGACCTTTGCCAACCCTTAGAAATCGAAGATTATGTCGTTCAGCCTGTGGTAGATGTAAGTCCACCCAAATGGCATTTGGGGCACACTACCTGGTTTTTTGAAGAATTTATTTTAAAAAACCACGCTAAAGGTTATCAGCATTTTGATGACGATTTTTCTTTTGTTTTCAATAGTTATTATGAAACTGTTGGTAAAAGGGT
>CAYNUM010000574.1:0-2089 GCA_964400025.1 uncultured Croceivirga sp. | reverse complement strand
TCATAGGCAGCTTCGGCCTCCTGAAGTGCTTTTTTCATAAAGTAGGTGTCGTCAAACGGGTTTTCCATAAACGAGAAATAAAAAACACATTACTATTTGGCAAGATCGGTCTGAACAATAGGCAAATATTGATTTCACCTTTAATTACTAAATGATCGACTTTGTTCCGTAGCGTGCCCAGAATTGTCTGTAGCTTCTATTCTGATATTCACAGAATCAGATAGTAAATCATTTACAACCCATTCTTGAAGACCTGACTGAGACCTTACATCGGCATTTAAGTTTCCATCAATAAAAAGTCGTATTTCATTTAGATCGTCATCTATTACCGTACATGAAATTCGATGGCCATTACCAAAAGGTTCTATATCAATTGTTGACATTCTAGGTGGCGAAGTAGGTTGACCTGATGGTGCCGGTGTTGCAAAAGTAAAGGTCTCCGATTGTTCCTCGATACCTTCAGCTTGAATTTGCCATGTGTATAAGGTATTTGGCGACAAAGGCAACACGTCGCCTTGGCTTATATTCTGTGACGGAAGTACATTTCCATTCTCAGTTAATATTATAGTAAAACTGCCTTCAAACTGCGGGGTTACCGACCAATCAAATAGTACCCTCCAATTACCATCACCATCAATACCTTGAGTAAGACATTGTTCTGAGTTAGGCGGTTCCAAGAGTGTAATCAGTAATTGGTCAACAGGATCAGGAGTTTCATCACTGGACACAAAAGAACCCTCACAACCCACTATCAAATAAGTCATGGTGAAAATCGATATGATAACACTAATTTTTTTCATGGCATTTATCTTTTTAAGAGTTGAATGGTTTCCTCTACATTGTTTCCACTTATTCTTAAAAAATAGGTTCCAGGAACTTGCCTAGAGAGATCTAGCGACCGACCTGGCCAAGCACTTTCCCAAAATTCCTGATAAACTAATTTCCCAGCCACATTAAATAAACGTAGTTCGAGAGGTACTTTTTGCGGCAATCCATCCAAGTTCAAAAAATTTGATGTCGGAATGGGGTACGCGAAAAGTGACCCGAAATACAGTTGATCGTTTACTATTCCTTGGCATGCTTTTTCCCCCCTTATTTTCAAATCGTTCACGCCACTTTCGAGAGGGACCTTAACAAAAGCAGGAACATCAGCATCAAAACCTTCAACAACAAATTCTTTTCCATTATTGGTGATTGTGTAAGAGCTACTTCCAATCAATCTTAACGAAGCACTGTTATTTTCTTCGTCTATTGTCACACCTTGCAAGTCTATTTCTTGTACTTCTTCAACAGTTACCCTGAACACTTGAGACCAACCAGGAAAATCCGGTGAGGTAATACGTAATGTGCGCTCACCTGGTTCCAGCGGCCCATACTGAACTACTGAATCCGCACTTAGGTTTACATCACCAAATCCGGTAAAAGTAGCAACAAAAGAATTCGTAATATCCCCGACATCAAGTTCAACAGCCCCGTTCGCCTGACTTATGCACGAGTTTGCCGTTACACTAACCTGAAAGGTGTTTTCGTCAAAATTGGGAACATTATCGGAAACGTTTTCCAAATCATTTTGAATAGTGACCGTGGCATTACCTGAGGCACCGACCGTATAACCTGCCCCTTCTTGTAGCTGAACAACAACAGTTTCGGTATCCTCATTGTCATCGTTGTCAAAAACATTGACAGGAAAACTAACCTCTTGCATCCCGGGAATGATTGTCGCACTACCTGGTAGCGTTTCATAATCATTACCAACGCCCGGTATAGCATCTCCTGTCACCTCATATTGTATGTTTATGTCTTGGCCACTATCGTTTACACGGTCCAAACTAATTGTAAACTCACCGTTGTCTAGACCGGCCTCAGCCGCATTTGGGTCACTTGCCGAAATATTGACGATAAAATCGAAATTACAATCAACGCTAAAGATATTTGAGTCTTCTACCAACCAACCATCTACATCTATGTTAAAAATCGGAGGGTTCTCACAGGTACTTGCGCTAAGTCTTGATGGCAAATTGTCTAAATCAACCTGGTTGACTTGAATGCACGTAAGACTTGTATTACAGGCCCAGAAATCCGTCAAGAT
>CAYNUM010000573.1:0-2090 GCA_964400025.1 uncultured Croceivirga sp. | reverse complement strand
CTCGTTTGAACCTATTGTACCCTGAAAAACATGAGTTTTCAGTCATTGATTCAGGGTCAACTTTCAAAGTAAATCTAAACCTAACTACTCACTAACATGCGCTGTATCATCGTTGATGACGAAGAAATAGCTATTAAGGTAATTGAATCTCATCTTCAAAACCTTGGTGGAGTTGATGTAATCGGCACATTCAACTCTGGGAAAGAAGCCTTCACGGCTCTTCAGCAATTGAACGTTGACTTGGTTTTTCTTGATATCGAAATGCCCGGAATATCAGGCCTTCAATTGATCAAAACCCTTAAGCACCCACCGATGGTAATTATTACTACTGCCTATCGAGATTATGCTATTGACGGATTTGAATTAGATGTAATTGATTATCTACTGAAGCCCATAGCGTTCGAAAGACTAGCCATATCCGTTTCAAAGGCAATTCAAAGACAAAACAGTTCTAACACGTACAGTAACTTTTCTGCAGATGACGATTCAAACAATTTCATCTATGTGATCTCCGAACGGGAACACGTTAAAATCAACCTGTCAGATATCCTGTTCATAGAAAGCCTAAAGAATCATGTCAGGATATTTACCCATAAAGGTCCAATTATTACGCTTGTTTCTATTGGCAAGATGATGGAACGGCTTCCGACAGACAAATTCATAAGAATTCATAAAACGTGTATCGTTTCGATACAGTCGATTGATAGATATACTCAAAGTAGTATTACTATTGGAGAAAGATCATTAACCATTGGACGAATGTATAAGAACAGTGTCATGGCGCGACTAGATGGCTATTTAATTTGAACCTTTGCCTGGTTGTGTGCAACCTTTAAAAACTCAACTCATCGCTTATGAGTAAATTGTAAAATAAATTATCAGCCTAATGAATCTCAAAGTAAAAATCATCTGTAGTGCTCTTCTCAGTTTTATGGGCACACAGGCCTTCTCTCAAACTAACATAATCGGTAACGTCAAGGATGGCGCTGGAGCACCTGTTCCATACGCGAACGTCCTGATTTTGAATTCCAATGATTCAACATTGGTCAAAGGTGGGCTTTCCAATCAAAATGGTGGATTTTCAGTGCTAATCAACGAAAAGGGTAAGTTTTTACTCAAATCCTCTTTTGTTGGGTATGATGACTACTTCAGCGACATCATCGATGTTGACGGTTCACGTCAAGATATTCAAGTTGGTTCAATCCAGATGAATGAAGCAGCAAAACGATTGGATGACGTAGTTGTTGAAGCTAAAAAGCCCGTCTTTGAGCAGAAAATTGACAGAACGGTAATGAATGTATCAAGTAGCATAAGCTCCAGTGGCGCAACTGGTCTTGATGTGCTAGAAAAAGCTCCTGGAATTACTGTTGACAGAGCTAACTATTCAATGTCATTGATGGGTAAATCTGGTGTTCGGGTGATGATCAATGGAAAAATGAGCAGAATGCCAGTAAGCGCTGCTGTTCAGATGTTGGAAGGAATGAATTCGGATAATATTGAAAAGATTGAACTGATCACCACACCACCGGCCAAATACGAAGCTGAAGGAGATGCCGGCATCATTAACATTGTAATGAAACAGACTGCAGATGCAGGTACGAACGGATCCTTTTCGTTATTTACTGGGTATGGAGAAAGAGAGAAAGCTGGTGGAAGTCTTAATTTCAATCATAGAAATAAAAAATTCAATGTCTTTGGTGATTACTCCTTTCGCAGAGACGCGTCATTTCAAATATTCGAAAATGACAGGATTCTAAATAATGCGGATAATACAGTTACCACAACAATTACTGACAGTTTTAGAAATTCCGTCACTAACGTTCATAATGGCCGTCTGGGTTTTGACATAAGTCCATCGAAGAATACGTCTTTTGGTGGTATCGTGTCATACTTTAGAAGGCATTGGGATATGGATGCCATAAATGAAGTCAACATCGATACTGATGGTTTGTTGGATTCAAGAGTGACAATGCCCACTTTGGAAATAAACATCTGGAAATACATTGTAGGTAATGTCAACTTCAGCCATTCATTCAATGAAAAACATACGATATCTGCTGAGGCTGATTACATCAGGTATGACGCGGATA
>CAYNUM010000572.1:0-2092 GCA_964400025.1 uncultured Croceivirga sp. | reverse complement strand
CCCAGTGTAGATAATTCCCAAGGAAAGATTTGCTGTATCAACCAACTGGCAAAAGAATTTACAAATCCAATTACCCCGATGGCGAGCCCTCGGTACTTGTTGGGAAAAATCTCAGATAACAGTACCCACATCACGGGGCCAAGTGAAAAGGCAAAGCAGGCCACAAATCCCAATATTCCCAAGAGAACAAGATTAGCGTTCATTTCAATGGCAGCCTCTAAAACGGCGCCCTCATTTTTCGCGTAGCTCTTAGAGCCTAAAGTTGCCCTCATCTCATTTTTAAAATCCACATCATTGGAAAATTCCTTGCCAACGAAAGGGCCCAATTTGTTTTGAACTGCTGAATCCAACGTGGTCAGTTTCTCGCTAGATAATTTATAGGTGGCATTCTGAAAGCCATAACCACAGCAAAGTAAGCTAATGGCAATGCCAGCCATTCCTACCAATAAAAGGGGTCGCCTTCCAAATTTGTCAATAATCAACATCGAAACAATCGTAAAGATTACTGCAATGGAACTGAGCAATACTCCAGAGGCAAAGGCAGCATTGGTGCCGATACCTGTCTGTTTAAAAATAGAAGTGGCGTAAAAATAAATTGCATTGATACCCGTAATTTGTTGGAGAATGCCAATGGTCAAACCAACCAAAAAGATAAAACGAAGAGCAGGTTTTAGCAGCTCTTTTAGGCTCACCTTTTCTTTGGTAGTCTGTTTTGTAATGCTTTCTTCAATTGATTTTACCTCTTCAGATGCGTGTGCCTTTCCATGAAGACTTTCCAAAACAGAAAGGGCTTCAGCGTTTTTTTGTTTTGTGACCAGCCATCTGGGGCTTTTGGGAACAAAAAACATCAGAATGAAATAAAGTGCCGCTGGTAGCATCTCCAACCCTAACATCCATCGCCAAACAGTACTGTCAGTCAGAAAACTCTCACCTGAAGTGTTCAGTTCATTTAAATAGTAATTGCATAAAAACGCAGCGAAGAAACCCAGTACAATGTTTAATTGCTGCATCGAAACCAGTTTGCCACGGTTTTCTGCACTTGAAATTTCAGCAATATAGATGGGCGCAAGAATTAATGCCGCTCCGAAGGCGATTCCACCAATCATTCGTGCAATCCAAAGCATATGATAATTGATGGCGTAAGCCGAAAGTAAAGCAGACAGCACATAGAGGAAGGCCACAATTATGAGCATTTTCTTTCGACCAAATCGATCTCCCAATACTCCAGAAAACAACATTATTAATGTAGCGGAGACTGTTGGTGCACTTACCACCCAACCGGTTTGTACCACATTGAGATCGTATTCTGGGTTCACATATTCCATTACTCCTGAGATGATTCCTGCATCGAAACCAAACAGAAACCCTCCAAGAGAGACAACAAATGCGACAAACCAAGTTTTTTTGGAGGTACTTTTCATCTGTTTAAAATTTTATAGTTTACTGAAAATGAAACAACTAAAAATTTCTATACATTCAGTAATTTGCATAAACATATTTTAATCATGTCGGGGAGGTTATGCTCAAAAATGTTCATGCTTATTTCATATATGTTGATTTAGAATATTTTCATAAAGCTCTTGCTTTCCACTGATTTGTTCGGGTTCACCACTGAGTTTTGCGTAATCATAAAGATCACTTAGTGAAAGGGAATTACGCATATAATCCAATCCCTTACCTGAGGTAAACGAGGCATATCGTTCACCCAGTAAGTTTTCATAATTTGAATTATTAATGACCGAATCAGCTACCAAAAGTCCGCGGGCAAAGATGTCGGCTCCGCCGATATGTGCATGGAACAGGTCTTCCAAATCGGTCGAATTACGGCGTGTTTTTGCATCAAAATTGATTCCGCCCCCTTGTAGACCACCTGCTTTTAAGAATACCAACATGGCTTCGGCGGTTTCTAAAATATTATTTGGAAATTGGTCGGTATCCCATCCGTTTTGGTAATCACCCCTATTGGCGTCGATACTGCCCAACATTCCCGCATTGGCAGCAACCTGCAGTTCGTGCTGAAAAGTGTGTTGGGCGAGGGTAGCATGGTTTACTTCAATATTCAGTTTGAAGTCCTTTTCCAATCCCTGTTCAC
>CAYNUM010000571.1:0-2098 GCA_964400025.1 uncultured Croceivirga sp. | reverse complement strand
TCGTGGTAGGCGAAACCATTAAATTTGGGTATTACACGCAAAAAGGCATTGCCATAAAAGAAGGTCAAAAAGTCATTGAAGTCATTCGTGAGTTTGGCGATTATATCCCATTAAAAAAGGGCAGACAGATTTCGGCACAACAACTATTGGAACGTTTCCTATTTGACCGAAAAAAACAATACGACTATGTAGAAAAACTAAGCGGTGGTGAACGCAAACGGCTTTATCTGTGCACGGTACTGATTCAAAATCCGAACTTTTTAATACTTGATGAGCCAACGAATGATTTAGATATTGTGACACTGAATGTTCTTGAGAGCTTTCTTCTTGATTTTCCGGGCTGTTTAATTGTGGTATCCCATGACCGTTATTTTATGGACAAAATTGTGGACCACCTTTTTGTTTTTAAGGGCAATGGCCTAATCGAAGACTTTCCAGGCAACTATACCGACTTTAGGGTATATGAGTCAAGTAAGATTCAAGAAGAACGAGAGTTAAAGGCTTCCACCAAAACGGAGAAAAAGCAATGGAAGGCCAAAGATGATGCTCCCAAACTATCATACCTAGAGCAGAAAGAGCTAAAACAACTGGAGAAGCAAATTCAAAAACTGGAAGAACAGAAAAAAGTACTCCAACAAAAATTCGCTGATGAAGCCTTATCAGGTGAAGACATCAATAAATTATCCATTGATTTGGGAGAATTAGAAAATGAATTGGAGCAAAAAACAGAACGCTGGTTTGAGCTTTCATCCATTGTTGAAGGTTGACCTATGCCGGCTTATTTGAAATTCCTTATAAAATCTACGAATCAGCATGGTGTGCATTCTCCCTTTGTTTTTGATTACCTCACCAAATGCCTCTACAAAAAGCCAAAACAATCAAGAAAGAAAGTCGAAAACCTCGTCTTAAAAAGTATTGATTATTTTAATTATGATCGCTATGTACTGGACCTCAACAACACTCGTCATTTTTGACAACCCGATACTAGAGGACAAGATTTATCACAAGTCATCAGTGACTTTTACCGATGCGGAACCAGTTGATGTCCTATACTTTTCAAACATGGGGAATAACAGACCAAATGATATTTTTTCAAACCATTCGCTACACAATCAAAGCATGCTGATTTTTGCTGATATCAGAAGCTCAAAGGAGTCCTTTACATGCTGGACAGACTTCATCAAATCGGATAAAATAACCGTAAGTATTGATTTTTACAGTTGTGGCGTGGCTTTTCTAAGACAAGAGCAGGTAAAAGAGCATTTCACTATTCGGCTTTAAAAAAGTAATTTTAAGGCATAATGCAACACGCTATGAACTATACGACCTACATTATTGTCGGAGCATTGGCCTTGGTTTATTTTGTGGTTTTGTTCAATAATAGACGAAACAACAGAAAACGAAAGTCTCGAAAATTCATGGAAGGGAAAAGAAGGCACGAGAAATGAAGATATACACCAAAACAGGTGACAAAGGTTCAACAGCCCTTTTTACGGGAAAACGAGTGCCCAAACACCATATTCGAATAGATAGTTACGGTACTTTAGATGAGCTGAATTCATGGTTGGGTCTTATCAGGGACCAAGAAATCGACCAGCATTATCAAGGGGTATTGGTTCAAATTCAAGATAAGCTGTTTACATTGGGCGCTATACTCGCTACCGAACCCTCAAAAGACAAGCGGCTAAAAATTCCTAGAATAAGTGAAAATGACAGTTCAGTTCTTGAAAAAGAAATTGATGCCATGAACCAAGAACTGCCTCCAATGACCCATTTTATACTTCCTGGGGGGCACACAACGGTGTCATACTGTCATGTAGCTCGAACGGTTTGCCGAAGAGCTGAACGTATGATGACACTACTCCATGAAGAAAATCCACTTCCAGAAACGGTTCTGGCCTATATCAATCGGCTTTCCGATTACCTTTTTGTCCTGGCACGAAAATTGTCAAAGGACTTGAAAGCCAAGGAGGTAAAATGGATTCCCGAGAAATTGGATTGATTTTTCTGTGATTTTTTCACCTCAAAAATGAACTCCTGAAAATAAATTTGAATAATCTGAGTTTTTACTTGGCAGATTGAGTTGAAAAACTATTTT
>CAYNUM010000570.1:0-2104 GCA_964400025.1 uncultured Croceivirga sp. | reverse complement strand
TTAAAATTAGCGTAAACAGAACTGATTTTCAACCAGGAGTTGATCAAAAAATTAAAGAGTACAGCAAGACTGCTAACATCAAAGGGTTTAGACCTGGAAAAGTACCACCAGGTATGATCCGAAAAATGTACGGATCTGCGCTTATTGTAGAAGAGATTAACAAACTCGTTTCTGAAAAACTCAATAGTTACCTCAAGGACTCTGAAATGCATTTTTTGGGAGAACCAATACCGGTACAAAAAGATGAAGCTTTTGACTGGAGTAATCAGGAACAGTTTGACTTCGAGTACGAAGTTGGTTTTGCCGAGTCTTTTTCTGTCAAGGTGGATAAAAAACTGAAGCTTGACAAGCATTCCATCAAAATCGACGATCAGGTTCTTGACGAAACTATAGAAAACTTACAACGACAGTTTGGTGAGGTCGAAAACCCTGAAATCAGTACTGAAAAGGACACACTATACGGAAAGGTAACGACCAAAGATGGCTCACTCAATAAGGAGATCAGCATCGACCTTAGAGATGCTGAAAAAAGCACCTTGAAAAAGTTGGTTGGTATTCAACTCGGCGACGAGGTTGAAATTGACCCTAAGAAGGGATTTAAGAATGACGCAGTTCTTAGAAACCAATTACGTTTAGACGAGGAGGAATTCAAGAAGCTGAAAAAATTGACCTTCAAGCTGGATGCCGTCAATCACCACAAGCTTGCCGAAATAAACCAAGACTTATTTGATAAGACTTTTGGTAAAGATAGCGTGCAAGATGAGGCTGGCTTTCGAGAAAAAGTAAAGGAAGCAGTAGCTCAGAACTATCAGGGAGAGGAAGAGCAGTTTTTCAATCACCAAATTCGAGAAAAGTTGATCGACCTTTCCAAAATCAACTTGCCTGACGAGTTTCTTAAGAAATGGCTTTCTAATACCAACAAGGAGATTACACCAGAATTACTGGATTTGGAATATACTTCTTACGCCAAAGAGCTCAAATGGTCTCTGATTCGAAATCAAATCGTTAGCGAGCAGGAACTCAAGGTTGAACACGAAGACGTGACTCATGAGGCAAAAGAACTGATCAAGAAACAACTTGCAGGTTCCGGAATAGGTGGACAAATGGATGATCAATTAGATGCATTCGCCAATAACTACCTTCAGGGAGAGAATGGAGAAAATTATATGAAGGTTTTTAATCAAGTGCAATCAAACAAAGTATTGGACTATATCAAGGGCGAAATGACCGTAAAGGAAAAAGAAGTATCCCTTGATGATTTCAGGAAATTATAAGCTGAACCTAAAACGATCTATTTTAGTTATACAAGTCCTGTCCGCAGGACTTTTTTTATTTTTACCAATACGATCTACTAAATAATGACAAATAAGGAAGAATTCAGGAAATACGCCGTCAAAGGAAGAAACATAAGTGGTACCACGTTTGACGCCTATACTAACCACGTTGAAAACATGACCCGATCCGTCATCGAGGAGCGGCCAACAAGATTTGCAGAAATTGATGTGTTTTCAAGATTGATCATGGATCGAATCATTTTCCTGGGAATGCAAGTGGAGGAAAACATCGCCAACATTATTACCGCGCAGCTGTTGTTCTTGGAGTCCGTTGATTCCAAAAAAGATATCATGATGTATGTAAATAGTCCTGGAGGTTCCGTATATGCTGGACTTGGGATGTACGACACCATGCAGTTCGTTGGCCCAGATGTTTGTACAATTTGTACAGGTATGGCGGCATCCATGGGTGCAGTGTTATTAACCGCAGGAGCTGCAGGTAAAAGATCTGCGTTGCCGCATGCTCGTGTAATGATACACCAACCAAGTGGAGGAATGCAGGGTCAATCAAGGGATATGGAAATTACGCTCAAGCAAATGCAGGAGTTGAGAAAGGACCTTTATAACATACTTGCCAAGCATTCAGGTAAATCCTACGAAGAGATTGAACGAGATTCCGATCGTGATTATTGGATGCGGGCCTCAGAAGCCAAAAAGTATGGCTTGATCGATGAAGTTTTAGAAAAGAAATAGTAAAAATGGCGCAAGTAACTTGTAGTTTTTGTGGGCGAAATAAGAAGGATGTTGACCTGATGATATCGGGCATTCAT
>CAYNUM010000569.1:0-2106 GCA_964400025.1 uncultured Croceivirga sp. | reverse complement strand
GAGACAGCTGCAAATAGCATAATACTAGTAAATACGGCAATTCTTTTCATGATAGTTTCGTGTCTTAATACATTAAAAATGAATATTTTTTCTTTTTGTTATTTAGATTAAGTCTAAATAAATATATATTTGCCAAACAAATCTATACAGAATGAGTCTAAATAAAAATTATTTAGTGTTATTTTTTCTTTGTTTTTTCATGGCGAATCTCATCGCTCAGGAAATAAGGCAAGAAGCACAAGACTCCATTCTGACCCAAGACCTTGAGGAAGTTGTTGTTGCCGCCACGCGTACTATTCGACAGCTTTCATCACTGCCCCTCCCGGTCACCTTGATTCCCCAAAAACAACTCGCCCAAACCGGGGTAACCCGTTTGAATGAGATATTGAATGAACAGACCGGTATTGTGATGACTCCAGATGCTACCATCGGTGGTGGTGAAGGTGTACAGATACAAGGTATTGCTTCTGATTACGTTTTGGTGCTCATCGACGGCGTACCCGTGGTAGGTCGCAGTGGGGGCAATCTGGACTTAAGTCGTTTTGCCATCGGTAATATCAAACAGGTAGAAATCGTCAAGGGGCCCTCCTCTAGCCTATTTGGTTCAGAAGCCCTGGGCGGGGTTATCAATATCATTACCGAACGCCCCAAAACTGAAAAGATAAGTGGTCAGGTATCTCACCGTGCAGCTACTTTCAACAATCAAAACACATCGGTCAGCTTCAACCAACGAAAAGGCGATTTGGGCTATTCACTCTTTGTTGACAGGTTAAGTACCGATGGCTACGATCTTGCCCCAAATACCGAAGGCCAGACCATTAACCCCTTCTTCAATTACACCTTTAACGGACGAGTTTTTTATGACCTTTCAGAAAAACTACGCCTCTTCGCCTCCGGGCGCTACTTTTTGCAAGATTTTGAAGTACCCTCTGGTACCAGCGAAGAACGTGATGGTAATGCCCATTTGCGTATCGATCATAAATTGTCGGACAAATCACAGTTCGAATATGAGTTTTACTACACCAATTATGTGACCAACGAACAGACCATTGACCCAATCAATGACGAGATTCTGCTGGACAATGATTTTGACCAAAAGCTCTTTCGACCCGAAATACGTTTTAATCACTCCTTTAGTGAAACCAACACCTTGACCCTGGGTGGAGGGTATAATTTTGAAACTTTAGACCGTTCTCTTTTTGCTGATCAAGTCACTTTTGATTCGCAATACATTTTTGCGCAGTATGATTTCAAGCCTGCAAAACAATTGAACGTCATTGCCGGAGCACGTTTTGACAACCATAGTGAATACAACTCGCAGCTGAGTCCGAAATTATCGGCCCGATACGATATCACAGAAGCCTTCAATATCAAAGCTTCTGTCGGAAGTGGTTTTAAAGCACCTGATTTTAGACAATTGTATCTCGACTTTACCAATGCCGCCGGGGGTGGCTATTCGGTTTTTGGCAAAGAAGTGGAAGCTGCTGGAATCCAACGCCTTCAAGACAATGATGAAATCGCCAATCTCGTAGTTGACCCTTCTGATTTGGGCAATCGCTTGGATGCGGAAAGTTCGGTCGGTTATAACCTTGGTTTAGGGTATAAGCAGGGAAAGCTTCGTGCCGATATCAACTTTTTCAGAAATGATTTTCAAAACCTTATCGATACACGAATCCTGGCCTCAAAAACAAATGGCCAAAATGTCTTTGGTTATATCAACCGCGAAAGTGTCTACACTCAAGGACTGGAGGTTGATGTAAAGTATAAATTGTTTGAAAACCTCAACCTAGCCGCAGGTTATCAACTGTTGTATGCCTTTGATAAGGATAAGGAAGCCGCGATTGAAAACGGTGAGGTATTTGGTCGCGACCCCATTACTTTGGAAACTATCCGCCTGCAACGCGCAGACTACTTTGGATTGGAAAACCGGTCAAGGCATACCCTAAACGCGAAACTCTTTTATGAGGTGCCCGAATGGGATGCCAATGCGAACCTTCGGGTGGTCTATCGCAGTCGTTTTGGTTTTACGGACCGAAATGGCAACGATCTTTTGGACGAGCTCGATAACTCCTTTGTGGATGGATACGCTTTGGTCAACCTATCCTT
>CAYNUM010000568.1:0-2106 GCA_964400025.1 uncultured Croceivirga sp. | reverse complement strand
CGTCAGCATGTGCCAAAGCGACCCTCTGAAACTCATCAATTATATGTCGAAGCTCGACTTGATCCGACTTTAGAAAATTACGTCTTGCCGGTATATTAAAGAATAGATTTTTAACCGCTATTGAAGTACCCTTAGCGGTTACCGCTACCTCTTGGGCTACCACCTCACTACCTTCAATCTTTAAGTTTGTGCCCACATCGTTAGTAGTGGTTCTGGTGTGTAAATCAACATGGGCAATCGCCGCTATTGAAGCTAAAGCCTCGCCACGGAAGCCTTTGGTGTGCAAATTAAAAAGGTCATCTGCCGAGGATATTTTTGATGTAGCATGACGTTCAAAAGAAAGCCGTGCATCGGTAGTACTCATACCAATACCATCATCAACCACCTGAATCAGAGTCTTACCACCGTCTTTGACAATAAGTTTAATATTCTTGGCTTTGGCATCTATGGCATTCTCCAAAAGCTCTTTAACCACAGAAGATGGACGCTGAACAACCTCTCCAGCTGCAATCTGATTGGCCACATGATCGGGCAACAGTTTGATAATGTCTGCCATTAAGCACTGAAGAATATCGACAAATCAAAATCAATGATATATAGAAATATCAAAATCAGAACGGCCAAGGCAACAAAAAATCGGGTTTTCATATGCTTGTCCCCCTCATTTCTCAAATCATCAAAGGCGTTTGAAAACTTATTCTTCAATCCCCTTTGTTGATGGGCCGTAGTCCTAAATTTGTCAAGTTTATGTTCAATTTTATAGGGATTGCCCTCACCTTTATAAAAACGAGGTTTGTACTCAAAATCGCGATTTCTTCGAAGCTTTAAAAAATTCCGCATAATCCCTTTAACGCTAAACTCAAAGTTACTTAAAAAGCCCACAGACCATGGGCGATACGTCACAAAAAATGTTAACAGTCAAATAATGGGGAATCGCTATTTGAGTGAAGCCATTTTGATGGCAGCTATGGCCGCTTCAGCACCTTTGTTACCGTGCTTGCCTCCACTGCGATCTCGAGATTGTTGTATGTTGTCATCGGTAAGCACACAGAAAATGACAGGCACATCTGTTTCAAGGTTCAAATTCATGATACCTTGTGCCGTAGCGCTACACACATAATCAAAATGACTGGTTTCACCACGAATGACACTACCAATTGCAACCACGGCGTTTACCTGATGTGATGAAATCATTTTTTTGCAGCCCAAAGGGAGTTCAAAACTACCAGGCACGTTCCAACGAACAATATTATCCTTGGTTACCCCGCAATCCAAAATTGTTTCTAAGGCTCCTTTAAAGAGATTTTCAGTGATTTCTTCGTTCCACTCCGAAACGACGAGGCCAATTTTTAAATCGGACCCATCGGGAACTTGTTCTTTATCGTAGTGAGAAAGGTTTTTATTTATGGTGGCCATGTCTCTACCTATTGAGCAGAACCAATTACCGCTTCAATATTATTGCCTTCGTTTGAATCCGGGAATTCAGACTCGATACGCTTAAAGTATTCCAATGCCTTTTCTTTATATCCAAGACCCAAAGCGGCAACACCGGCCTTATAAAGAAATTTAGGGGCAGAAAATTCATTTTCCCCAGAAGCAGCAATGGCCTGTTCGTAGTAATCCAAAGCATCCTCAGGTTGCTCCAATTGAGAGAAGGCATCGCCGATTCCACCAAGCGCCAAAGGCTTGTATATTTCATCATCAGAAGAGAAATCTTCTAAATACGAAATAGCTTCTTCATATTGCTGTAAATTCAAATATGCCATACCAGCCGAGTACTTCGCCAAGTTAGAGGTTGGGGTACCGCTATATTCATCGATAATATCCAAAAAGCCGAACTTACCGGCAGAACCGTTCAAAGCCAAACCTAACAACGAGTCTTTCTGCGCTTCATTGGTCAATGCCTCGCTAAAATGCTGCATTGGATATGAAAATTCATTGGCTGCAGTAGTATCTTTTGGTTCAATTACGAATTGATTGTATGCCAAATAACCCAAAACGCAGACGGCCACGGCAATAATTCCTCCCAAAATATAGTTTTGGTTCTTGGAAACCCATGCTTCTGTTTTCGATGCGCTCTCATCAAGAGAACTGAAAACTTCTGCA
>CAYNUM010000567.1:0-2107 GCA_964400025.1 uncultured Croceivirga sp. | reverse complement strand
CTTCAAAGTATGTGATAGAACCTGATTTTAAATATCCTAAAGTCAAATTCAACCCATTTAAACTGCAACGGCTCTTTTTTGCACAGCGTTTGGAACGGGTTCAAGATGATGTCGTACGAAAAATGTACACCGACGTCATCAACTACTATTCAAACATGATTCAGTGCATTGAGACCATTGGCAAGGGCAAACGATTTTATTACAATTCCCTTAGTGTTTATGGCACTCCAACGGAAAAAGATGTCCAAAATGCCGAGTTCATTTTGCATTACGAAGATGAACCGCTTTCCATCGACATGGAAAAAGTGCATAGCCCTATGGAGGCGAAGGACTATTTTGAAAATTTTGCTCGTCAGTATGATTTTCCTTTGAACATCAAGTTCTCGACCCATATTGCTGCCGATGCAATGGTGAGCAATAGCACGAGAACGTTAATCATAAAGAAGAACACTAAATTCAGTAAAAACCAATTACTGACCTTGGCGAATCATGAAATAGGGGTGCATTTGGTCACTACCTATAATGGTTTGCAACAACCCTTGCAGGTCTTTTCGAATGGTTTTCCTAAAAACGTGGAAACCCAAGAAGGGTTGGCGGTTTTAAGTGAATATATGGGAGGAGCCTTGACTCTAAAGCGATTGAAAGAGTTGGCCTATCGTGTTATGGCCTCCGATAGCTTGATTAAGGGATATGGCTTTGCAGATACATTTGACCTTATACATGGCAAGTACAAGCTCAATCGTGAAGAAGCTTTTGCCATCACCTTAAGGGCGCACAGAGGGGGCGGATTTACGAAAGACCGTTTATACCTAAGTGGATTACGAAAAATCTACAAGCGCTACAAAAACGAAGAACCTCTTGATGTACTGCTAATGGGCAAGGTTTCCATGGATGATATTCCAAACATCAAACACCTGAAGTCCTTGGGGTTGGCACAGAATATTACGCATCGCAGCCGTTCCTTTGATAAAAAGCTCAACACGAACAGCACTTTAGATTTCATACTAAACAATTTAAAATAGATGGGGAAACATTGGGTCTCATTGCTTTTGTTCTTGATAATTTTTGTTTCGCATGGTCAAGAAAACAGTATCTGGTATTCTTTTGGGCTTGAGGGTGACAAGACAAAAATTACTGAGCTTAAGGATATCATTTTGTACGAAGCCGTTCGGGAAGAAGAAAGCCCATATCCTGCGCGAGTGGACACTGTTGATATTATCAAACGGATTGACGCATCTAACTACATCGTATTCAAACCCAATCGACAAGGTGATTATGCCTTGATGAGCAGTGAATTACTGTATGATGAAGCCATTAAGTCCGTAGGAATTTATTATCCCTCAACATCTGCCGAAGCGGTAGAAAAGAATTTCATGGAAAAGGGATTACCTAACTGGAAAGAACTGACCAAGCGATGGGTGTTTTCAGAAGCAAAGGTAGGGGAGTTGGAAAAAGCCCCAGGTTATGACGAAGTAACACGTGAAGCCGTACTCGCTGCTCTTGGAATTCGAAAAGAAATCAGTCCTTTCATCAAAGCCTATCAACAGGATTTTCCAGAAACAAAGCCCTTTCGAATGTATCGATTTGTAGAGCTTAAGGCCCAACACAAGTTTATCGAATTAGGGTATAATCCCTATAAACGAGTGCCGTACAATTTTGAGAAACAGTTCGAAGGGGATGAAGAAGTAATTAAAGCATTGACCGAACCAATGTCGTTTGAAAACTAAAAAAGAAAGGGAAGCCATTTGGCTTCCCTTTTTCTTAGTCATAAAGAAATGAATTTACCCCTAGGATATTTCACTTGGAATGAAAAGCTCTTGGTTGTACTTTCCTTGGGGGCCAAACTGAGCTTCCAAGTTAGTAGGCCTTTCTTTGCTTCATAGTCTGCGCTGTTGAAAACCACATCATCGACCTTAATTTCCTTGTTCTGTGATTTAGGCACCCTATCCAACACCCGTAAATCAATGGCCACGCTTTTATTATTTTTAATTTCAAGAGTATAGGTTCGGTCCAACACCCGGTTGCTACCCGTAAAGGATTTGCTTTTAAAATTTCGTTCTTGATTACGGGCGATAGTGATATTAGGGTCAATGCCTAATGACAGTAT
>CAYNUM010000566.1:0-2134 GCA_964400025.1 uncultured Croceivirga sp. | reverse complement strand
TCCCCTTTATGCAGAGAATCTGTACTTCGCATACTGGTAATCAATTTGCAAGGACTATAAACACAATCATCGGCATAAACAGGAAGCCCTAAATTGGCCATTACCATACAAAGGCCAACGCTACGTAAAAAGGTGCTCTTTCCCGCCATATTGCTACCGGTAATGATGAAGAAGTTCTTATCGACAATTCTAAAATCATTTTTTACGTTGTTTTTTGCCGGTATGAGCGGATGCCCCAACTTTTTACA
Organism: uncultured Croceivirga sp.; assembly: GCA_964400025.1. Classification (GTDB taxonomy): domain Bacteria; phylum Bacteroidota; class Bacteroidia; order Flavobacteriales; family Flavobacteriaceae; genus Croceivirga. The sequence goes on along the minus strand of CAYNUM010000566.1, from coordinate 1,886 downwards.
ATACAAAACTTCTGGGCCACCGGTCAACGCAGGGTACGAAAACAGTGGATGGTTGAACGAGAAGTTTCCCAAACTATTATTGGCATCAAAGAAGGCTATCACATCGAACCATTCACCAACTTCAGCTTTGTTTCTTCCAATCCAATCTTCAATCAAAAATGCCGTCCAAAGTGCTCCTAAGAAACAACCATTCCCAAAAATGGCGTAAAAGATATTATTGTTGTAATCCATGGTATTCAGCAACCTCGAAAAACTGGCAATAGCAGAAGAAGCTTTTTTCTCGGCCATCTGCAAACGCTGCTTCTGAAATCGTAATTGGGGTGCTTTGAAATCAGTATCCTCAATTATTTCCAATAGCTTGGAATATTGTTCGAAAACCGATTTAACTCGGTCTGCTACCTGGGTCAGGCCCATTATTTTTTTATAAAATCTTCCGGTTATTCCCAGGCCGGCAGTGAGATAAAAAAGCAGGTATATTGATGACCAATCCAACCAAAAAGTAAGTATGCCCAACACCAAGAAACCGGCCAAGAAAATCCAAGGTACATACCGCATGAATTTTGGAACAAACGGCGTATATCCTTTTAACCATTTCACCACTTCTTCTATACTGGCCTGTCGTTCAATTAAGGAGGCATGTGCCGAAAAGTGTTGTCGCCATTCAGGTACTTGCGCCAATTCGTCTATACTTTCTTGTTTAGCACCAATAGATTCAATATCGTTCGCCATGAACAAGCCAGCCAACTTCTCAGTTCCTTCAGGCAATTGTGTTCTATTTAGGTATTGAAAAAAAGACCCTTGCCCAAAAAGGTCGAGGTCATGGCTAAATTCATGCTGCGAATCTAGAAATTCAGAGCCATCAGGTAAATCACTAAAATCGTGTTGCAATACCCGAAGCTCAGTTTCATTGATTTTGACGAGGGCATTTAAAAAACGGTATTTGGCCTGGGTATCCTCATAATACCTGACGAGAAATAGAAAAAGGGCCAATCCCACTACTGAAAAACCAATGGCCATGTTTACATCGGCTCTATTAAAATAGATGAGCAGTAATACGACTATAAAAACAACTATGCGAGAAATTGATAAAAGACGAAGTTTCTTTTTTACGCTAGCGTAATCTTCAAGATATCGGTTGAGCTGGTCGGTATAAAAATCCTGGAGCTTTTGCATGTTTTAACAAAAATCCAAAGATAACCAGAGGCGTTTTGACAAATGAAACCTTTAGTTGAATATTCTGTTAAAGTGATTATACCGTAGACTTGGAATAGGCCTTAAGGGCTACTTGAAGGCTATCTTTCCAATGGGGTATATTCAAACCAAAAGTGTTTTTGATTTTCGACTTGTCCAATACGCTGTATTTTGGGCGCTCTGCCGGTGTGGGGTATTGTTCTGAAAGAATAGGATGCAATTGAAGCTCAATATCCATTCCATCAAAAATCGCCTTGGCAAAATCATACCAGCTGGCCACCCCTTCATTACTGTAATTATAAACCCCGTAATCAATACTGTGGGCCTTGATAATCGTCAAAACGGTATCTGCCAAATCTTTGGCGTAGGTTGGTGTACCTACTTGATCGTAAACTACTGAAAGTGTTTCACGTTCCGTACCGAGACGAATCATGGTCTTCATGAAATTATGACCATTTTCAGAGTACAACCATGAAGTTCTTAAAATAAAGTGCTCGTCAAGGTTATTGATAATGGCGCGTTCTCCTTTGTATTTGGTATCTCCATAAAAACCTATGGGCCTAGCAATATCTTCTTCGTTATAGGGAACGTTCAAATACCCGTCAAATACAAAATCCGTAGAAATGTGAATAAGTACAGTTCCACTTTCTTTACAGTTCAACGCCAAATTTCTAGGACCGGTAATGTTGATCAAT
>CAYNUM010000565.1:0-2136 GCA_964400025.1 uncultured Croceivirga sp. | reverse complement strand
TTACACAAATTAAAGTGGTGTTAAGATTCGCATGTCATAATTATTAGATTGTGTATTAAGTGAGGGGTAAGGTGAGCGAGGCTAAGAAAAGTAAGCAGCAGGTATCAAAGTATAAAGTTTTTATAACGACTTTATTGCTGTTTGTGTTTTTTATAGTGCCTGGCCTAACTTCTACGGGTTTTTGTTACGCTGAAACAGATTGGTTGTCTGAAAGTGAAATTAAAAAACGTTTTGTAGAACTTCAAAGTAACAAGATAGATGAATATGAGTTTCATGACGATTGTTGCCGTGTTGGCAGTAAATACCCAAAAATGGGGTATATTACAAAGTACCTAAGTGCTTTTCTTTTTGAATACAGGGTCATGATTTCATCAGAGTTGCCAAAACACGGTGAAACTGATTATTACAGTGAGCACACGGTAAATGCCTGCGTAACTAAAAGTTGGTTCATTACTGGCGGCGAGGGGCAGTTGAATAAATAGAGTTTTCTTGAGGGGGGTTTATGCCTACATTTACCTATAGCAACTGGCAGGATTTAACGCCAGAAATCATGACCAATTTGTACCTTTACGGCACCGAAGTAACCCCCCTGGATGTTGCTGATAGACTAAGAACGACTTCAGAGTTCAATGACACGGTCGTTGTTAATATTAATGCTACGTCTTACATGCAAACTGGTCCTGGATTTTATGCTCGCCCATCTGAAATTGAATTTGTACAAGACTTTTTAGCTGGTGATTACGCTTCTTTGCAGGATGGCGTTTATACAAGAGATCAGCTAGTGAGTATGGGCACTGCATCTATAGATGATTTTAGAATTAGGTTGGACCAATATGAAATAGAGCCCGATACTCCAAACTATGACCTTAGAACATACAACTTTAATCGTGGTCTTTTTTCCATATCAGATGACACGAGATTCGTAGTTGAGAATGGTGAATTTTATATCGAAAATATGGTGGTTCTACCAAATGATGAAAATTTTGATTATGAGACTTCTAATCCGATTGCCAACATAGGTGATAACCTCATTTTAGAGGGTTTAATCGATCCTCAAGGCATTGGTCAAACTGTGGACATTGTTTTCTCTGGGGAGAGTAAAGATCAAGTGCCATCGTCACTTTGGCCGGTGGATGCCCAGGGCCGTTTTGATATAAATGCGGATAGTATAATTGCACAAAATATCGACACATCTGGAAGTTTATTTACAGATGCTTTAAATGCGCTTGTGAACCTTACCCAGGAGTTGTCTGATAACGGAGTCTTTGAGTACTCTACGACAAATGGTTTTATTGTGTATGGAACCAACGGAAATGAATTAATTGAAACGCCTGGTTTTTCTGACGTCATAATTGGGGGTGAAGGGAACGATACGCTATTCGCACTATTCGGCCGAGATGAATTTATTTTCAGAAACGGAGATGGTAACGATGAAGTAGGTGATTATAGCTTTGATGAAGGCGATTTTTTAAGGTTTGCAGACACTCTAAATGCAGTGGAAATAATTACAGCCCGAGCGGGGGAAGACCTTCTCGTAAGTTATACAGCCCAAGACAGTGTATTGATTAGAGGTTTTTTCACTCAACAAGAAGGACCTGTACGCACTTTGCTGGTTGAGTTGGGTACAGAAAAAACACCGATCTTAATTGATGAAGACGGCGATAAACTTAATACACAAGAATTCATCGCCCCCGATGCCGAACCACAGGGCGATGAAGTTCTGTTTGAAGCCACAGAAGAAAACGACTTTATCGTTGAAGGCAATGACCCTCTGTTTATTCCCGATAATAGTAATTTTATCCGTGCGCTGGGTGGTGATGATACGGTTGAGGCTGGCGCAGGCGATGACCGCGTGATTGCAGGCACGGGTAATGATGACGTTGATGCAGGTTCAGGCAATGACACAGTTGACGGTGGCGATGGTAATGACACGATCACAGCAGGTCTTGGTAATGATCGCATCTCGGGCGGTGCAGGTGATGATATCATTATGGCGCGTGAGATTAACGGCCAAGATGATGTTGAGATCATTGACGGCGGTGCGGGCAACGACCAGATTACAGCTAGCTCACGTAGTCAAAACATCCTGATTGGTGGTGCTGGGAACGACTTTATTGATGGTGGTGGTCTCTTAGA
>CAYNUM010000564.1:0-2138 GCA_964400025.1 uncultured Croceivirga sp. | reverse complement strand
GCTTTCTTCCAAAACGTTCAGGCATCAACTCACTGAAGTAAAGATTGTTTTTATTATCGCCATCTGCATGAATACCCGCTGTTTGTGTAAAAACATTATCTCCTACAATGGGTTTGTTTGCTGGAATTCCAAAACCAGTAAAGGTAGAGACGAGCTTACTTACTTTGTACAATGATGATTCTACCACTTTGGTCTGTACTTCAGGTAGAAAATCATTGATGACAGCAATCGTACTTGCCAAAGGTGCGTTACCGGCGCGTTCACCCATACCGTTTACAGTAAGGTGTAAACCTTTACAACCAGCCTTTACAGCCTCCATTACATTGGCCACTCCAAGGTCATAGTCATTATGCCCATGAAAATCAAAATGGATATCAGGGTAACGTTTTACGATTTTATCTAAATATTCGAATGTTTCCGAGTGTGTCAATACACCCAAGGTATCGGGTAAAAGAATTCTTTTAACAGGCTGTTCTACGAGAAAATCTAGAAACTGAAAAACATATTCTTGCGAGTTACGCATTCCATTGCTCCAGTCTTCCAAATAGACGTTGGTTTCTATACCGGCATTTTGACCAAATTGAATTACCTCGGCTATACCTTCAAAATGTTCTTCAGGGGTCTTTTTTAGTTGATGTGTCAAATGATTCAAAGAACCTTTTGTGAGCAGGTTTTGCACCCTGGCCCCGGCCTTCTTCATCCACTCTATTGAAGCGCCAGCATCAACAAAAGTCAATACTTCTACTTGATGAATACGCCCTTCTTCATTCGCCCAATTAGTAATGTTTTTAACGGCCTGAAATTCCCCTTCTGAAACCCGGGCTGACGCCACTTCGATTCTATCTACCTTTAGTTCATCCAACAGGAGTTTGGCTAAAGTCAATTTTTCAGGAGCGGTGAAAGAAACTCCCGAAGTCTGCTCTCCATCCCGAAGGGTGGTATCCATTATTTCAATGGTTCTCGCCATTTTGTTCGTTTAGAAAGGTCGGTCCGCAGCAAATGCTTTGATGTCTTCTTTTAAATTCAGCAAATAGTCGATATCATCAAATCCGTTCAGCATATTGCCTTTTTTGTACTCGTTGATACCAAATGTTTCCATTTCTCCGGTCGATAAAATCGTAAACGTCTGCTCAGGAAGGTTTACTTCAAATTCAGTTTCAGGATTGGACTCTATTGCTTTGAATATCTTGTCCAAAAATTCAGGGCTAATCTGCACAGGCAAAACCCCGATGTTCAAACAGTTGTTTCTAAAAATATCGGCAAAGAAGCTAGATACCACACATCGAAATCCGTAGTCATAAACGGCCCATGCGGCATGCTCCCTTGAAGAGCCGGATCCGAAGTTTTTACCCCCGACCAAAATTTTTCCTTTGTAAATAGGATTGTTCAACACAAAATGTTCTTTTGGGGTATCATCTGAATTGTAACGCCAGTCTCGAAACAGATTATCACCAAAGCCTTTACGTTCTGTAGCTTTAAGAAATCGGGCGGGAATAATCTGATCGGTATCCACATTTTCTATAGGCAGTGGTACAGCGGTCGATGTTAGTATATTGAATTTATCGTATGCCATTATTCTTTCATTTTGTCATTCCCGCGAAGGCGGGAATCAATTTGTATCTATTTTATGCCTCTTGAAGTTGCATGAGTTCGCGAGGATCGGTAACCTTACCGGTTACGGCTGCAGCAGCAGCCACTAGTGGGCTAGCAAGTAGTGTTCGTGAACCTGGTCCTTGCCTGCCTTCAAAATTTCGGTTACTGGTGCTTACTGCATATTTTCCTGCAGGAACTTTATCATCATTCATGGCCAAACAAGCAGAACACCCTGGTTCTCGTAATGCAAATCCAGCTTCCTGAAGAATATCGAGAATGCCTTCTTCCTTAATGGCTTCTTCCACTTTGTGTGAACCCGGTACTAACCAAGCAGTTACATTATCTGCTTTTTTTCTTCCCTTGATAATTGAGGCAAAAGCACGAAAATCTTCTATTCGACCGTTGGTGCAACTTCCTAAAAAGACAAAATCAATTGGTTTGCCCAGCATTTCATCACCTTCATTGAAATCCATGTATGCCAAGGATTTCTTATATGTCTTCGCGCCTGAACCTTCACCAGCTTCTGGGATGCTATTGGAAATACC
>CAYNUM010000563.1:0-2138 GCA_964400025.1 uncultured Croceivirga sp. | reverse complement strand
CCGGTTGGTCTTTAAAGAAATAATGGCCTTATCAGGGTTTTCAGATAAATCACTCAGTTGCTTCCCCCGACAATAATCACAGAATCCTTCTTCGCCTTCAGATATTCCACCATTATCAAGAAATGCTACAACTGCCTTACGTAGCTGTTTCAGTTCAATAATTTCACCTTTAACCATAAGGTTATTTTCGCTATTTATGGATATTTCCATGAGATTGCGCTTTTTTATCACTACCGTTGATTCTGAATCTTCTCGATGAAGCATTCGATTTAGGCCCACATCGTTTTCTATCGATGCCGTGACCAAAAAGAAGATCAGCAATAAAAAAGCGATATCCGCCATGGATCCAGCATTCACTTCTGGGGCAATTCTTTTGTTCTTCATAATTATTAAATCGGATTATCAATTCTCGTCTAAGGCGTATCAATAAACCCAATTATGAATGGAATGTAAAGTAGTAATGAGTAAACAAATATTCTGAATGAGTGAATTTCTGGGACCTTAACAGATTTGAGGTGTCTATTGTAAAAAGGGGTAAGGTGGTCCAAAAAAAAAGCCTCGAATTTAAATTCGAGGCTTCTTCCAAAGGTAAATTGGTTTACTTATTGCAGGTTGTTGAAAGCGTCACCTTCATAAGTAGTATAGTTTACCTTCAATGCATTCACTTGTCTTAATTCCTGTTTTATATCAGAAATCAAACCCATGTTTGCATCTTTATCAACCTTAAGCGCTGTGGTCAAAACGTTCTGAAGTTCTTGCGGCTTTTTGGCCCGCTCAGCTAGTATATATGACCCCACTTCATCTACACTTGCGAATTTATCGTTCAATTGTATTTTGGGTTCAGTACCGTAAACGCTTTGATATTCCCTTGTAGGTTTACCCACATAAATATATATCACACGATCTTTCTTTTCCAACTTTTTAATTTCAGTCGCATTTGGCAGTGTGTTCTGAACCAATAGAGAACTATCCTTCATTGTAGTTACCGTCATAAAGAAGAACAACAACATGAATACAATGTCTGGGAGTGATGCTGTTGATACAGCAGGTAAATCTCCGTCTTTTTTCTTAGCAAATTTTGCCATCTTCCTTAATTTTTAGTTTTTTGACGTCTCAGCCTCTGATAATTTCTGAGGAAATAGTTCCTGAATCCGCTTCACCTTAGGTTTAAGCTCATCCCTTTCAGCAGATGGTGTCTCAGGATTCAAAAATGCACTTTCCATTTTAGTAAAGTCTTCCCCAAACAATCGCTGGGCCTCCCTATTTCTCAAATCATTGTAAGCACCGACCAATTCATTCTGCACAGTGATATAGGTAGAGTACTTGGTCTCCCTATCATTCTTCAATGAAATAATGGCTTTTTCAGGATTATCTGATGAGGTAGCATCTTTACGACCTTTGCAATAGTTACAAGATCCGTCTCCTCCATTGTCCAAGAAAGCGATTGCAGCGGCACGAAGATTTTTAATGTCCATAATCTCTTCCTCGACCAAAAGCTGACCATTCTTATTGATATTTACAGTAAAAATGTTCTTCTGCTTGATTACCACATCAATATCTTCTGGCGGCTCGGCAGGGGGTAACATTCTGTCAAGTCCTGCATCTGTTTCAATGGTGGTAGTCACCAAGAAAAAGATAAGCAGAAGAAAGGCAATATCAGCCATGGAACCAGCATTTACTTCTGGTGCACCTTTTCTTCTAGGCATAATCTAAAATTTTAACGTCCGATTAATTTCTTGATTCCTGGCCATATCATTAAAGCTATGGCTATAAATGTCATCCCGAAGAATACGTTAAGTAACATTCCGATGTTCTTAACCGTTCCTGAAGAGGTTTCAATACCCCTACCTGACATTGTTTCTACAACAGCATTAGCTTCGTCACCGCTAGACAATGCATACCCTATTATAAAGAGTACGGCCAATGCCCCGAGTGCAAACAACGCTTTTTTCAACCCACCCTTGGTGGTCAGCATCTTTTTCAATCCAAAAAAGATGGCCAACGCGGCGGCGGCAATCAAAAGAATCCATGTCATAATAAACATGACGTCTATTGATCCGCTATCAATTGCTGCAGGGTCATCTCCAGAAGGCATTGCAAAGAACGTTAGCCCTGCTGCGATAACACCGATAACAATT
>CAYNUM010000562.1:0-2144 GCA_964400025.1 uncultured Croceivirga sp. | reverse complement strand
GTTGTTTACACCTTCTGCCTGACTCGTATCGGCTTCGCTCTCTAAAGCAGCTCTGCACATAGCACATTGCGCTTCAACATCAATAAAAAATCCTAGAAAAAAGAGCAAAGAAAGCATTAGTAATCCCCTTTTCCCAAAGGCAGTTGGGATTCCTATTCTTAACCTAGATGGCCCACTCACTATCTTTTTTTTATTGACCATAGTACGGTGAAATCATCAGATAAACGATTACTCCTGTAACAGCAACGTATAACCAAATAGGAAAGGTGTATTTGGCCCAAATACGGTGAGAATCAAAATCCTTTAAATAGGTTTTGCTGTAAGTGATTAAAACCAACGGTATTATCACAATAGACAGGGTGATATGCGACAATAAAATGAAGAAATACACATACCGAATAGCACCTTCCCCACCAAATGGAGTAGATTCTGAAGTCATATGGTAGGCCACGTACATCACCAAAAACAAAGCGGAAAGTACAATACAGGCAGTCATTAACTTTTGATGCAAGTTTCTATTGCCATTCTTTATTGCTATTACTGCGATAACCAATAAAATCGCCGTCAACCCATTGGTTGTTGCATATATCGGTGGTAAAAACGTAAGTGGTTTTGCATCGGGAATTTTATAACCAAATAATAAAGCCACAACCAAAGGAATAGCTATGGAGAGTATAGTTATCCAAGTTTTAATTCTTCTTTCCTCTTTTAAGGTGGTTTCCATTATTCTTCCAATAAACGATTAATATCTTCCTTTAACATGGTGATCTGTTGCACCTCTCCATCATCATTGACCCCTTCTGCTTCAGTAACGGTACCTCTGTAGTAAATTATGGGATTTCCATTTTTATCAACTCTCGACCTAAGGTATCCCTCTTTATCAACTAGGGCGAACAACCCGGAATGTTCAAAACCTCCAGGGGCATCTTCCACGGCATTAGCCAACATATAGAACCCCTCACGAGAAAGTTGATGTATTTTTTCTTGATCACCAGTAACCAAATTCCAATTTGGATTGGTAATGCCAAATTTCTTCTTATACCTTCTTAATACTTGGGGAGTATCATATCGAGGGTTTATGGTAAATGAAAGTAGTCCAAGGTCTTCTCGACCTTCGAATGTATTTTGAATTTCAACCAAGTTACTCGTCATTACAGGACAAATTGTTGGGCATGTGGTAAAGAAAAAGTCCACCAAGTAAACCTTACCCAAATAGTCTTTATTGGTTATCAAGCTGCTATCTTGATTGATAAAAGCAAAATCAGGCACTTTTCTTCTTTCGCCATTATTTAGAATATAGGACAAGTCATCCATTGCTGAGGAGGAGACCATCATGCGGTTGGTATCAACAATTGAATTGTTTTCAAGTCTTTTGGTGACTTCAACCACGGTAAAGATGCCAAACAATAGAATTATGGCTGATACCCACACATAGGTATACTTCTTTTTATTACTTGCTCCTTGCGGCATTGTTCTTTTTTAGGGCAAGACGATATTCAGCCAATATAATCTTTACATCATCCTCCATCTTATTGTTCAATTCGGCAACTGATGTCGCTTTAAATCCATATTTCTTTCCTTCATCGTCATCATCAGTTCGCCCTCTTAGGTTTCTATTTTTATCAATAATGAAAACATACGGAGAGCTTAGGTTTTCATTCAATTGAACATTGCTGCTGAGGCTGGAAAAAACTTCCTTGATGTCCTCGCCATTTCCGAAAACAAAATTCCATCGAGAGACATCTTCCAATTGGCTTAATTCATACTTCAACTCTTCTACTTTGGCTTCAGTTCCTTTTGGAACAACCATCATGAATTGAAAATCATTGAACTCGTAAAAACGCTTGTAAATCTTTTGGTTCAGGTTTAAGGCAATGGTCTTTTGGTTTTCAATCTCCGTTCCCAAAAATCCCAAAACGGTGATTTTACCATTAAGCGTTTGGGTGGCATCCATGCTAGAAACATCTGTAACATTTTCGGTCAATACAGGAAGTCGACCAAAGTTATTTACCCCAGAGGCGAAGAACAAATAAGCCACTAATGGAAGTACAAAGAGCGCAACAAGAACAAAGGTCTTTTTCACAGCATTTAGTTAGAATGCAAAAATAAAAAAGGCGGTCTTTTTGACCGCCTTAAATTTTGTT
>CAYNUM010000561.1:0-2152 GCA_964400025.1 uncultured Croceivirga sp. | reverse complement strand
ACATGCGCACAGTGAGAACCATAACTCAGAAAAACCTACCTGAAAGGTGAGCCCGGCAGTACCAAATAAACTGCCTGAACCGATCCAGGTAGTTACTAAGGTGCCCACCAAAAGGTAAACAGGAACATTTCTGCCGGCTACAACAAAGTCTTCTTCACTCTTGACACTTCGGCTTTTATAGATGATAATTCCGGTCAGTACAAGGATATATGCAATGGTTACAATTAGGTAGGTCATAGTTGTTTATTCGTAATTTTTAATAAATTGAGTGTAGCGGTTTTGTAATGAACTGGCGGTGGCGTTTAGATTCGTCAGATAATAATTTGAGATACTGATACTTTGCTCAGGCTCAGGCTCTGTAAGGATCATTTGGCCCAGGTTCTGGAACATCTGATTTGAGATGAGCATGTAATAATCCTGCAATTCATATAGCGCTGCAGCATCATTGAGAAAACCCTCCTCAATGTACGAGAAAGACGTTGACGCTTGAGTGAAGTTCCAGGCACTTTTGGTGAGCAACTCACTGGCAATACTGATATTGAATCCGGAGATATCTTCCAGGTTGCTGAGGGAATCAAGTTGTTGTTTGAATTCTTTATTCAAGGTGAATACAGTATCAAGTTCCAATTGATTGAGTTTACATTCCGCAATGATCTTGCTACGAAGTAACTGAGCCTCATTTTTTAGGTCCAGTGTTTGTTTGAAGGTATTGAGCCCTAAGGCCAGCAACACGGCAAAGACGATGGATAGAAATTCAAATGCAATTTGTGCAATTGTTTTTTTATTCATCCGGCTAAAATAAGTAAAGGCCCACTTCCATATTCTACCTTTTGTCAACTTATGGGAACGAAATAGCGTATGACGTTAACCTTCATCGCAATTAATTTCTTGAATTATTTGCATTCATCGAATGTGGCTATACTTTTGACCCTAAATGAATACAAATCACACAGTTATTATTTCGAGGACGGTCACCACAACCACATGGGGCCTCTTAGAGTGGTAGTTGTGAATGAACCATAAAATTCGAAAAACGCCATTCTGCTCTTAAGAATGGCGTTTTTTTATAGCAATAATGAAGGTTTTAAAATTTGGTGGCACCTCCGTAGGAACACACGAATCCATACGCGCTGTAAAGCAGATCATCGAGTCCAACAATGATCAACTTTTGGTGGTAGTCTCTGCCATGGGCAAGACGACCAATGCATTGGTCAAAATTGCGGAGCATGCTAAAGAAGGTGATACCCATTACCTCCACTTGCTGGAGGACCTACACGATAAACATGCTTCCATACTCAAGGAGCTGACAGGTCAATCATTTCAGGAGGATGTGGAGGCCATATTCAAACAACTTCGGAGGATTTGCGATGGGGTTTTTCTACTGAAAGAACTGACAAAAAGAAGTGAGGATTTCATCCTGAGTTCCGGGGAACTGATTTCTTCCACGATTATCTGTACATACCTCAAAAAAGAGGGGTTGGATATAGAGTTGCTGGATTCCAGGCAATTGATTCGGACAGACAACACCTTTGGGGGAGCATCTGTCAATTTTGACCGGACCAATCAATTGATTCAGGAGGCATCGGCTAAACTTAAAAAGGTATCGTTGATGCCAGGCTATATCGCAGCTACCGATGATGGAGAAACCACCACATTGGGGCGGGGAGGCTCGGACTATTCTGCAGCCATTCTTGCGGGTGCCCTAAAGGCTGAGGTACTTGAAATCTGGACGGATGTAGATGGGCTGATGACGGCTGATCCAAGAATTGTCAAAAACGCCAAGATCATTTCTGAAATATCGTATGAAGAGGCGATTGAACTGTCGCACTTTGGGGCCAAGGTGCTGTACCCTCCGAGTCTCAAACCCTGTTTTTCGGCGAATATTCCAATCAAAATAAAGAATACCTTCCATGCAGAAGCAGAAGGCACACTGGTTTCCAATAAGGAAGGAGATGACCAATTGGTTCGGGGCATCACCAGTCTGAAAGATGTTTCATTGATCACCCTTTCCGGAACAGGATTGCTAAGTGTGCCTACGTTCACCAAGGAGTTTTTTTCCATTTTAGCAGAGTATCAGCTGGGGGTTGAATTTATCACGCAATCCAACGCTGAGCATACCCTCACAATCGCATTAACGGCTGCGGATGCAGAG
>CAYNUM010000560.1:0-2155 GCA_964400025.1 uncultured Croceivirga sp. | reverse complement strand
GGCCTCTGCTTTGATAATACTAAGTTGCGAAAGGTCTGTAATACCCTGTGCTTGCGCAGCGGCAACAGCTGTTTCTCGAAAATGGGGTTCTAGGAAAATAAGACTGATAAGATATAGAATTACCCCACCGATCATAACAACTTTGGCCCCTATGGCAGGGACTTTCTTGGTTAGAATACCAGTCATCACCACCGCCAAAATGGGCACACTTAAACTACCTAGTGATTGCTGTATATAACTGAATAGCCCGTCAGGGGCATTGGCAATAAATGGAGCAATAATCATCGATACGAGACCCAATCCCAAACCAAAACGTTTGCCCGCTTTTACAGTCTCCATATCAGAGGCATCATGTTTGAAAAAGAATTTGTACAAATCGACCCCAAAAAGAGTGACACTACTGTTCAAGAGACTATTGAATGAACTGAGCACTGCCCCGAAAAGTACTGCTGCAAAGAAACCGGTCAGTGCCCCAGGCAATACCTTGGCTACTAGCGCAGGATAGGCCTGATCAGGATTCTCCAACTGACCCTCAAAAACGTGCCATGAGATGATTCCGGGAACCACAACGATTACTGGAATAATAAACTTTACAAAGGCAGCCAGTAGCATTCCCTTTTGTCCCTCTTTAAGACTTTTCGCTCCGAATACACGTTGCAAGATGGACTGGTTGGTGCCCCAGTAATACACCTGGGCCAACATCATTCCTGTAAAAATCGTTCCAAAAGGTATGGAGGAATCTACTGCCCCCATCATTTCAAATTTATCAGGATTGCTATCCCAAAGGGTCTGTATTCCATCACCTAAACTACCATCTCCAATTAATAGCAAACCGAAGATGGGAATGAGAATACCTCCGGCCAAAAGTCCGATAGCGTTGATTAAATCTGAAACGGCTACCGCCTTCAAGCCGCCAAAAACCGCATAGATCATTCCGATAATACCTATTGACCACACACAGATCCAAATGACACTCCAAGAATCCATATTCAGTACATTGGGCAAATCGAACATTGTGCTGAAGGCCAAGGAGCCTGAATATAGAATGGTCGGTAATAAAACGATGCCGTAGGCAAATAGAAATAATACTGAAAGTAAAGCCTTTGTTTGTTGGTCAAAGCGACTTTCAATGAACTGGGGAATGGTGGTTATGCCCTTTTTCATGTATTTAGGCAACAGAAAAATTGCTGTAAATACCATGGCGACTGCAGCTAGAGTCTCCCAAGCCATGACCATCAAACCTTCGGTAAATGCCTGACCATTCAGTCCAACAATCTGCTCAGCAGAAAGGTTGGTCAATAACAATGAACCGGCAATAGTAATGGCTCCTAAGGAACGCCCGCCCAAGTAGTAACCTTCAGCCGATTTTTCGTCGGTTTTTCGAGTGGAGTACCAGGAGACCACAGCAACAAATAAGGTGAAACCAATGAAAGAGGCGATAGTTAAAAATCCCATGAGCTAGTTTTAATTTAGTCGATTCTAGCTAAAATATGGAAATTCTAAGATTTAATGAGTTGATAGTTATACCTCATTATATCGAAAACAGTTGACCTCATGATCATTGACTATTCCAACGGCTTGCATAAAGGCATAAACGATGGTGCTTCCCACAAATTTGAACCCTCTTTTCTTTAAGTCTTTGCTTATGGTATCTGAAAGTGCAGTTTTTGCTGGCGCATCGCGGTAATCCTCATAAGCATTCTTAATAGGGATGTTATTTACAAAACCCCAAATGTATTTTGAAAAGCTTCCAAATTCCTTTTGCACCTTCATGAAAGCTTGGGCGTTGGCCACGGTGGCATGTACTTTTAGTTTATTTCTAACAATGCCGGCATCCTGAAGAAGTTCGTCAATCTTGTTTTGTTCGTAAAGTGCTATTTTCTGATAGTCAAATTGGTCAAAGGCTTTTCTGAAGTTTTTTCTTTTACGTAAGATGGTTATCCAACTCAATCCTGCTTGAAAGGTTTCCAAAACCAAAAATTCGAACAAAACGGCATCGTCTCTTTGGGGCACTCCCCATTCTTCGTCATGATATGCCTCATAAAGTGGGTCGCCTGAGCTCCACCCACAACGATATTTTTCCATGGATTCGCACTAAAAATTCTGTACAATATACAGATAAAGTGGCATGCCCAAAGTAATATTGAAGGGGAAG
>CAYNUM010000559.1:0-2164 GCA_964400025.1 uncultured Croceivirga sp. | reverse complement strand
TTTTTGGGGGTATTTGAATTTTCTTTTGCCATTTTCTTAATTGTAGCTGCTCTCTACCATTGTAACTTTGGCATCACCCCAAAGTCCTTCGATATCATAAAATTCTCGAACATGTTTTTGAAAAACGTGAACTACTACGTTCACATAATCCATCAATACCCATTCAGCATTATCAGCACCTTCTATATGCCATGGCTTGTCCTTAATGGATTTGCTAACAGTTTTTTGAATGGAAGATACGATGGCGTTAACGTGAGTGTTGGATGTTCCGTTGCATATTACAAAGTAATCACAGACCGTGTTTTCTATTTCCCTTAAATCCAAAAGGTTAATGTCAATACCTTTTACTTCTTCAATTCCTGCAATGATTAAGGTTATTAGCTCATCTGCGCTAGCTTGGTTTTTCTGCATCCAAAAATTTTAGTTTCACAAAGTTATTATTTTTTTGTTTTGACCAGCCGTGTTTTTAACATTACATTGGGCGGTAAAAAGCATGGTTCTATGCAGTTAATCAAACTTGATGCCACTGCCTCTACCAATAACTATTTAAAGCAATTGGCTAGAACAGAAGTACTGACAGATTTTACTGTCGTAGTTGCCAATGAACAGACCAACGGAAGAGGGCAAAGAAGTAACTTATGGGTTTCTGAAAAAGGTAAAAATCTTACAGTCAGTGTTTTAAAACGGTTTAATGTGCTTCAGGTCTCTCAGTCTTTCGGTATTAATTGCGCTATTTCCTTGGCTATTCATGACGTTTTGTTTGACCTGTCAGTTCCTGTTATTAGAGTAAAATGGCCGAACGACATTATGTCAGGAAATAAAAAGCTATGTGGTATTCTTATTGAAAATACTTTAAAGGGCGGCTTGATACATCAAAGTATTATAGGTTTTGGCCTGAATATAAATCAAACCAATTTTCAAAACCTCCTTAAGGCATCTTCACTGAAATTGGAAACAGGTATTGATTATGACCTTGATGATATTCTAGACAAAATTTTATTACGATTGAAGTTTTATCTGTCGGCCCTGGAAAACAATGATTTTATAAAATTGAAAAAAGCTTATGAAGATGTGCTTTTTAAGAAAGACGAGGTATCCCATTTTATTTCTGAAAATGGAGAGAATTTCAATGGTATAATTAGGCAGGTGACTCCCGAGGGGCAGCTAACCCTTGAAAGAGAAGGTGGTGAATTTGAGAATTATGGTTTCAAGGAAATACGATTGGTCTACTGACCGATAACCTCCAAATTTGAAGAAAGCGTCTTAATAAAATTAGTGATGGGCCCTTTGATCATCATAGACATCATGGCATTGAACTTACCGTCGAAGTGCAAGGTAACCTCGCTTTTACTTGCTTCTATTTCTTCAATATCAGCTGTTAAATTAAAGTCTAGCTTACTGCTAGCAGCACCCAAAATAACTTTTGAATTCGGATTTGCTTCTTCTTTTCGTAAGACGATTTCAGGCATTCCCTTTAAAGCAAACCTAAAGGTATCTTCATTCAATAGTTCGAACTTGTCAATATTCTCTGGCATTAGCTTTTCAAAGTTCTTGACATCACTAAGAAAATTGAAAACGGTTTCGCTACTCTGTTCGACTATTTTTGAAGGACTTTCTAAATGCATATGTTATAATTTCCACTGGTCTGGAGCAGTTCTCCATTCCATCAGGGTTTTTAATTGAGATTCTTTAATATAATTCGTGGCAGCGGCTTGTTCAATAAGGTGATGATAATCACTTAGTGTATGTAATTGAATACCATCTCGTTCAAAATTCTTGGTAGCTGCCTCGAACCCATATGTAAATATAGCCACCATTCCCTTAACATCTGCATTTTCATTCTTCAAGGCGGTTACGGCATTAAGGCTACTTTTGCCCGTACTTATCAAATCTTCAATGACCACGACGCTTTGTCCTGGTTCGAAATGCCCTTCAATTTGATTTTGTCTTCCGTGTGATTTTGGCTGTGGCCTGACATATACAAAGGGCAGACCCAAGGCCTCAGCAACCAAAATACCAATGCCAATGGCACCCGTCGCTACACCCGCAATACAATCAGGTTTTCCATAAAGCGTTTCGACCTGCTTTGCCATTTCTTCTCGCACAAAGTTTCTAATCTGCGGGTAGGACAAAATAACTCGATTATCACAATAAATTGGAGATT
>CAYNUM010000558.1:0-2165 GCA_964400025.1 uncultured Croceivirga sp. | reverse complement strand
ATCAGAAAAGCCGATGGTTCAGGTTATGGCCGATAAAACTGTTTTCAATGTTGAAAATACCATCAATGCTACAGGCACCAGCGCCTTTGAATTGTTGCGTAAGGCCCCTGGTGTAATTGTTGATAATGGTGGAACTTTCATTGTTGAAGGAAAAAGCGGAGTTCAGATTTTTATTGATGGAAAACTTTCGATTTTACAAGGTGAAGATTTGACCAATTATTTGGAAAGTTTGCAGGCTACCGATATAGAAGCTGTTGAGATTATTACCCAACCTTCATCGAAATATGATGCAGCTGGTAACGCAGGTATTATCAATATAAAGCTCAAAAAAGACAAAAGTTTGGGTACCAATGGTACTTTTACATCAGGACTGACCGTTGGCGATTTCGGCCGTACTAATTCCAGTTTAAACTTCAATAATCGCGAAAAGAGAGGGAATTTCTATGGAACTTATAGCAACCGATTTGGAAAGAACACCGGTTTCATTGATTTGCTTCGTAGCCAGTTTGGTACGCAATTCGATTCCCGTTCTTCAAGTATCTATGACCGGAATACCAACAATATCAAATTGGGTTATGATTACTACCTGAATTCAAAACATACCATTGGCGCAATCGTAAACGGTAATTTCAATAACGGCTTTACCAGTACCACCAATCGAACTCCGATCCGGGAAATCGGCACTATTGAAAACGACAGTGTCTTGGTGGCCTTGAACCAAAGACAGAACACTTCCTATAATATCAATGCCAACCTAAATTATAAATATGCTGATACTTTGGGTCGTTCGGTTAATATCGATTTGGATTATGGTCGATACAACAGTGAACGTGATGCACTACAGCCCAATACCTATTTCAATGCAGATGAATCTCAGGTGCTCAGTGAGCGCATCACATTTCAAGACACACCGATTGATATCAACATTGCTACCATTAAGGGAGATTACGAACAGAATTTCTTGAAGGGTAAGTTGGGCGTTGGGTTCAAGTTATCATACATCAATACGGACAATACTTTTGATTTTTTCAATCAAATCAACGGGCAAAATATACTTGATATCAATCAGAGCAATCAATTCGAATACCAAGAGAACATCAATGCAGCCTATGTCAATTTCAACCGTAAATGGGGTAAATGGAACCTACAATTTGGTCTTAGGGTAGAGAATACTGATTCTGATGGCATCTTGACCAGTGAGCAAGAAAATGAAGATGATAGGGTACAACGAAATTACACCGATTATTTTCCATCTGGGGGTTTGACCTATCAAATGAACCGCAAGAACCAGTTTGCCCTGACGTATAGTAGAAGAATACAACGCCCCAACTACGAATCGTTAAACCCATTTGAATACCAGTTAAATGAATTATCGTTCAGTAAGGGCAATCCGTTTTTGCAACCCCAGTATACGAATAACATCAAGTTAGCACATACCTATAATTACCGATTGACTACTTCAATCAGTTATAGTTATGTCACCGACTTCTTTGCTCGGGTGACCATAGCAGATACCGAGACCACAAATTTCTTGACAACCTTGAATGTTGCCAACCAAGAGGTGATCAACTTAGGTATTTCGTATCCAAAAAAGATATATGAGTGGTGGAATCTCTATTTCAGTTTGAATGCCTACATCAGTGATTTTCAAGCAACCAGTGATGAGTTTTTGGCTGTACGACAGGAATCATTGAGTTTCTACGCACAAAACACTTTTAATCTGTCAAAAAAATTGCGCATGGAGGTTTCAGGGTGGTATAGTTCTCCATCCATTTGGGGCGGAACCTACCAGACAAAGTCTTTGGGCGCATTGAACGTAGCCTTTCAACAAAAACTGTTTGATGACCGTTTTACGGCTCGTCTTTCCTTTAATGACATTTTGTTTACCTCACCTTGGAGAGGGGTAACACAGTTTGGTGACCTGTTTATAAATGGCACTGGTGGTGGTGACAGTCGCCAAGTCGCTTTTGGACTAACCTATGATTTCGGAAGAAATGAAATCAAAAAAGCGAGAAAGCGTAAGACGGGATTGACCGATGAAAATGACCGAATAGGTAGCTAACAATCGTCTATAAATCAATAAGATAAAAATAACACTCTAGGGTTTCTACAACCCAAAAATAGCGGTATCTTTGCGCGCTCAAAAGAAGGCCATGCAGAAAATC
>CAYNUM010000557.1:0-2166 GCA_964400025.1 uncultured Croceivirga sp. | reverse complement strand
GAGGATGAAATTCACCCCCTAATTTCAGGAAACAAGTACCGAAAACTCAAGTACAATCTTGAGAAGGCCAAAGAAGAGGGCATGACGACCCTACTTACTTTTGGAGGGGCCTTTTCCAATCATATTGCAGCCACCGCTTGTGTCGGGCATGAGCAGGGGTTTCAAACCGTCGGGGTGATTCGAGGTGAGGAACTGGCTGATAAGTGGCAAGAGAATCCCACCTTAAAACTGGCCCATGAACACGGCATGCAATTTCATTTTGTAAACCGTGACACCTATCGTAAAAAGGATGATAGCCACTTTTTAGACGAGTTGAACGAGCTTTTTGGTTCGTTTTATAGGCTTCCAGAGGGTGGTACGAATGGTTTGGCCATTAAAGGTTGTCGAGAGATGCTCTCCAAAGAAGACGGTGTTTTTGATGTTATTACCACTGCTGTGGGAACTGGGGGAACGATAGCCGGGCTAATAAATTCAACCCAAGATCAGCAGCGCGTTTTGGGCTTTTCGGCTTTAAAAGGTGATTTTTTAAAGGAAGACATTCGTAAATTCGCGGACAATTCCCGTTGGGAACTCGTTCATGACTATCATTTTGGGGGCTATGCCAAGGTAAACGATGCGCTCATCAAGTTCATGAACGATTTTAAATCAAAGACTGGAATACCGTTGGATCCCATTTATACCGGGAAAATGGTTTTTGGCATTTTGGATATGATCCAACAAGAACGATTTAAAAGAAATACAAGAATTTTGGTCATTCATACCGGAGGCTTACAAGGCAGTATTGGCATGAATTCTGTGTTGAAAAAGAAAAATTCATTGTTAATCGATTTATGATTGCACGTTTATTGGGATTGGTTCTGATTTTTGCGTTGGTCGGTTGTGGGGCAAAAAAACGCACCCAAGCCGTTAAAACGCAACCAGAGAAAAGGGGAGTCTACAAACCGAACTCAGGTATTGAGACGACAAAATTCAACAAATCAGCTTTATTTCCCTTACCGGATGACCCGGGTTACTTTAAGAAGTTTCCCATCACCTCTACCCAACAATACATTGATGAGTTTGCCCAAATTGCGCAGTACGAAATGCGGGCTTTTGGCATTCCCGCCAGTATCACTTTAGCGCAGGGCATTTTGGAAAGCGCCTCAGGTCAAGGGCAACTCACCCGAAAGACGAATAATCATTTTGGGATAAAATGCCATACAGGCTGGCAAGGCGATTTCGATTTTCATGATGACGATGCCAAGGGTGAGTGTTTTCGTAAATACAACCATCCCATGTTCTCATTTCGAGACCATAGTATCTTTTTGGCCTCTCGTTCGCGTTACCGTTTTCTATTTAATTATCGCAGGGACGACTATAAGAAATGGGCATACGGACTCAAAAAAGCGGGCTATGCCACCGATAAAAAATATCCCCAAAAATTGTTGGCCTTAATCGAGCGGTATGAACTCGATAAGTATGACGAAGAGGTCGTTAGAGGTGGACTGGAAATCGTTCGTAAACCCAAGAGCTATGAAGTGTTCACCCATGTGGTGGAAAAGGGCGATACCTTGTACGGCATCTCGAAAAAATATACCGTGCCTGTTGAAGAGATTATGCGATTGAACAATATGAGCAGTACCAATTTGGCCATAGGTCAAGTATTGAACTTGCGCAAGATAAAGACGAAATAACCCATGAGATATCAAAGGAGCAGCGCCCTTTTTGCGGAGGCAAAGAAATACATTCCCGGTGGGGTAAATTCACCAGTGCGTGCGTTTAAAGCCGTAGGCGGAGAACCTATCTTCATCAAAGAAGCCAAAGGTGCGTATTTGACCGATGCCGATGACAACAACTATATTGATTATATCTCATCTTGTGGGCCGCTACTTTTTGGGCACGCTCATGAACCCGTAATCAAAGCGGTAGTCGAAAAAGCGAAAAAAGGCACCTCTTTTGGGATACCTACCGAAATTGAAACCGAGCTCGCCAAGCTTGCGGTAAGCATGGTACCCAATATTGACAAGATTCGTTTTGTGAATTCAGGTACCGAGGCCTGTATGAGTGCGGTGCGATTGGCCCGTGGCTATACCGGGAAGGACAAAATCATCAAGTTCGCTGGTTGCTACCATGGGCATTCTGACTCTTTTTTGATTCAAGCGGGTAGTGGGGCCGTCACTTTTGGTA
>CAYNUM010000556.1:0-2168 GCA_964400025.1 uncultured Croceivirga sp. | reverse complement strand
ATTTTTGTAGCTGCAAAAGGTTTTATGCCTTCTATTAAAGGACAAAACTATCGGGTAAAAGCAGCTAAAAAGCAATTGGCCGCTACCCGTGGCGGACTGTATCCATCCATCTCTCTACAAGGAGGAATTGGAACAGGTTATTTCGAAACTATAGTAGACACCTTAGGTAATACGATTCCATTCAGAGACCAGTTTAGGGACAATACCTTTCGATTTATAGGTGCATCTTTGAACATGCCCATATTCAACGCCTGGTCTAGAAGGTCTAGGGTAAAGCAACAAAAAATAGCACTTGAAAGAGCAAAGAATACGGCTAGGGTAACGGAACAAGAACTCTATCAAATCATACAACAATTGGTTCAAGAACATGATGCGCTTCTTGTTGAAACTGAACAGACAGAAAAAACTTCTGAATCCCAGCGATTGGCATTCAATATTGCCCAAAAACGATACGAAAGAGGTATGATCAATGCCATTGAACTCGGTAGGGCCAAAACACTTTTTGCCACTGCCCAAAATCAAAATTTACAGGCGCAATTACGATTAAAAGTTAACAATAGTACACTCGATTTTTATAGAGGTTTACCAATATTTAATATCAATTAGAAATGGATATACAACTGGAAAAGAAAAAAGGATTACGTCCAAAACACTATGGATACATTGCACTTGGAGCTTTGTTGTTATTTGTGGGATGGAAATTGGTCTTCGGCAGTTCAAAGTCTACCTTCAGGACAGATAAAGAAAGACTTTCAATCGCTCAGGTCAGCTATGGTAAGTTCGATGATTACATTACCATCAATGGCAATGTGGCACCAATTGCTACCATCTATATGGATGCCTATGAAGGAGGCCGTGTAGCCGAGAAGTTAATCGAAGAAGGTGCCATGGTAAAGAAAGGAGACATTATCCTTAAGCTGGAAAACATGAACCTTTATGAGCAAATCTTGGCAAGCGAAAGTAATCTAGCCCTAAAGCAAAATGATTTGCGTTCCACCCGCCTCACTTTTGACGCTAGACAAGTCGAGGGGCGTCGTTCTTTGGCCACAACCGGAACAGATTTACAACGGCTAAAAAGGAATTTTGAGCAAAATGAAGTTTTGTATGCCGATGAATTGATTTCTAAAGAGGTATACCTGACCTCAAAAGAAAACTATGAGTTGGCGCAAAAGCAGTACGAAATCGTCAAACTACAAACCGAACAAGACGATGAACTTCGCAAGACATCATTGTCAGGCCTGGATACAGATCTACAGCGTATGAAAAAAACCCTTTCAATGGTTTACGAAAGATTAGATCACCTTAATGTACGCGCCCCTGCAGATGGCCAATTGGGCTTTTTGGATGCCGAAATCGGTCAGAATATTTCGCAGGGTCAAAGAATAGGTCAGGTAAACGTACTGACCGATTTTAAAATTGAAGCGGCGATTGACGAGCATTATATCGATAGGGTAAAGCGTGATCTGTCTGCAATACTTGAACGAAATGGCCAAGAATACGAACTCAGATTGCGTAAGGTCTATCCTGAGGTGCGCAACGGTAGATTTAATGTTGATCTTGTGTTTGTTGATGAAAAACCAGAAACTATAAGGGCAGGTCAAAGTTACAACCTAAGGCTACAGTTGGGTGCGTCAAACGATGCGCTGCTATTACCTCAGGGCGGCTTCTTTACCAGTACCGGCGGCCAATGGGTCTTTGTTGTCAATGGTGATGAAGCCTTGAAACGAAACATAAGAATAGGAAAACAAAATTCCAGATACTACGAGGTACTCGAAGGTTTGGAACAAGGAGAACAAGTAATAACCAGTAACTATGACAGCTTCGGTGAAGCCGAGCGAATCGTCTTAAAATAAATCAGTCCAAAAAATGATACAGATTACAGATTTAAAAAAGAGTTTTAGAACAGAGGAAGTAGAAACCTTAGCATTGAACAACGTCAACCTAACCGTTGAAGAAGGGGAGTTTGTCGCAGTCATGGGGCCTTCTGGCTGCGGTAAATCCACCCTGTTGAACATTATCGGAATGTTGGACAACCCTTCCGAAGGAAGCTACCAATTCGCGGGTCATGAAGTGGCCGGACTAAAAGAAAGCCAAAGGACCCAACTGCGAAAGGGAAATCTCGGGTTCGTATTTCAAAGCTTTAACCTAATCGACGAATTGACCGTTTT
>CAYNUM010000555.1:0-2185 GCA_964400025.1 uncultured Croceivirga sp. | reverse complement strand
ATGATACTTTTCTGCCATATTTTTTGCCGGTGCAATCGTTGCGGGGCCAATGAGCAAAAAATATGGCAGAAAAGTATCATTGATTATGTCGGCCATATTGTTTAGTATTTCTGCTTGGGGCTCAGGTTTACCTGATTTATTACCCCAGACCGTTCCAATGCTGGTATTCTTTAGAATTATTGGAGGATTGGGCATTGGAATAGCCTCAATGAATGCCCCAATGTACATCGCTGAAATTTCTCCTGCCGATATACGGGGAAAGATGGTGACGCTTTATCAAATGGCAATTGTACTTGGGTTTTTTGTAGTGTTTTTGGTCACCTATCAAATCGGTTCAGGAGAATCTGAAGTATACAATACAGAGCGAGGATGGCGAGTAATGTTCTGGTCAGAGCTAGTACCCTGTATATTGTTTTTGGGACTATTGTTCTTTGTTCCTAAAAGTCCGAGATGGCTGCTGATGATGGGTAAAGAGGAAGAAGCCCTTAAAGTTTTGGAACGTATTCAAGGTGCGGGAGCAGCTCCAACTAAGGTTGATGAGATTAAACAATCATTGGCTCAGCACACTTCAATCACCTTTAGTCAGGTTTTTACTAAGGGTATTTTACCTATTGTCTTAATCGGTAGTTTTATTTCATTTTTACAACAGTTTACGGGTATCAATGCCGTGTTGTACTATGGTGCTGATATTTTTGAAAAGGCGCTGGGCTTTGGTCAAGAAGATGTCTTGGCGCAACAGGTTTTACTTGCTGGGGTCAATGTATTGTTTACGGTTTTAGCGATGTTCACCGTTGATAAATGGGGTAGAAAACCGTTGGTTATTTCTGGTTCAATAGGGATGTTCTTAGGATTTGCGTTTTTGGCCATCACCTTGATGACCAACAATGTTGGAATTCTTTCTTTAATAGGTATTTTGTTGTTTGTTGGATCTTTCGCGATGTCAATGGGTCCTGTGGTTTGGGTAATGCTTTCTGAAATGTTCCCAAACAACATGCGTTCGGTAGCTATGTCAATTGCTGTTGCCGTGCAATGGGCGGCCAATTATTTGGTCTCACAAAGTTTTCCAATAGTTGCAGAAAGTGAAGTAAATACAGAAGGCGTTTGGAACGGTTCATTACCGTACTTCATCTTTATGGCCTTCATTTTGATCATTATATGGTTCGTGCATAAAATGATGCCAGAAACTAAAGGGCGAACCCTTGAAGAAATTGAGAAAGTATGGGATGAGCGCTATGGGAGCTAAATTGATGCGTCTTTAGCACAATTTAGAAGCAAGCTACTATATTCCAGAGCTGTTCTTTTGATTCATTTTTTGAACGGCGCGTTCAATTCCCCTTGGTGTCAAAGGAAACATATCAACCAATTCTTTAATGGCTTGAATAGTATAGGTATGGGCCCAATATTTTAATGGTTCGGGGTTGAGCCAAACGGTCTTTTTAAACTTCTGCGTGATTGATTTAATGGCCAGCATACTGTCATGGGTGAGTTCGTAGGGCGCCATGGCAGCATCACCAATAAAAAATACTCGATATTTTTTATCAAAGCGCAATAGTCTATCGATGGTCATATACGTCATTCTACGCTCATCGACAAACACTCGGTCGTAGATAGTATTATGAAAGTAGAAGACTTCCAAATCATGTGCAAAACGGGTCTTCATTTTACGAAACAACCGCTGAACCATTTTAACGTAGGGTGCCATAGAGTAACCACCATTGTCAATGAGGACGATAATCTTAAAGTCCTCATTTTTTTCATTTTTCAGTTCAGGAATAAAAAGGCCACCTCTTTTAAGGCCGGTCTTAATGGTGGTCGGTACGTCTAACCTTTCGATGGCACTTTCCTCTATAACACCTTTTACAGAAGCAAGCGCTGCGTCAATGTTGTCATCGTTCAGCAACGAATCTCTATCTACGGGGAAGTAATTCTTATCTCCAATAACCTTTCGGGCCATTCTGCCTCCACCTTGACCACCGACCCGTATTCCGTTTTTAGCAGCCCCGCCATGACCGTAAGGTGATATACCACCGGTACCTATCCAGTGACTTCCGCCACCGTGATTACTTTTTTGTTGCTTTCGAACCTGTTCCATACGCTCCAAAAGCTCTTTTAATGATAAATCGGAGTAGTCGGCCATTTTATCCAAGTAGCGTTCCCTGAGGTCTTTATTGGATTGTTCCTCATC
>CAYNUM010000554.1:0-2192 GCA_964400025.1 uncultured Croceivirga sp. | reverse complement strand
AAGATATTCAAAACTGCTCCGATGAAGGTATCCAGATTTTTGGTGGAATGGGATTCTCTGAGGAAACCCCAATGGAGTCTGCATGGAGGGATGCCCGAATCGCAAGAATTTATGAAGGTACCAATGAAATCAACCGTATGCTGGCCGTAGGTATGTTGGTCAAAAAGGCCATGAAAGGCCATGTTGACTTGTTAAACCCGGCAAAAGCTGTAGCCGACGAATTAATGGGCGTACCTTCTTTTGGAAGCATGGATTTTTCAGAATTGTTTTCTGAGGAAAAAGACCTCATTGCTCGTCTGAAAAAAGTTTTCTTGATGGTCGCTGGTTCTGCTGCTCAAAAGTTTGGTGCTGATTTAGAGAGTCATCAACAATTATTGACAGCAGCCTCTGATATTCTAATCGAAATCTACATGGCAGAATCTGCCCTTTTACGAACGGAGAAGAATGTGAAGCGCTTTGGTGCAACTGCACAGACCACTCAAATCGCAATGGCCAAATTGTATCTTTTCAATGCTGTCGAATTGATCAACAGTAAAGGTCGTGAGGCCATTATCTCCTTTGCTGAAGGTGATGAGCAAAAAATGATGTTGATGGGTCTTAAGCGATTCACTAAATACACGAATTACCCTAATGTGGTCGCCCTCCGTACGCAAATTGCGGACAAGATTGCAGAAGACAACGGATATACGATTGACTAATTCAAATAACTTCGTTGAAGTTGGAGACCGCCTCAAATAGAGGCGGTTTTTTTTGTTTCAATATCAAAGAGAATTTACTTTTAACAAATGGAGAACGAATTGCTCAAGAAGCTATACTCTGAACAGGATTTCGAAGTTGTTGGTACCCAGGTTTTAAAGGAACTGGGCAAACATCTTTCAAATACGGTCAACGAACGAAATGAAAATACCATCAATTGGAATACTCCTGAAAAGGAGCTGCAGTTTTGGTCCGATTTTCTTGAAAATGGAACGAATGAAACCTTCATCCCAGAAATTCTCAAGCGTACGACCCATACGCACAACCCAAAGTATGTAGGCCATCAAGTAGCCGCACCTGCCCCTATTACGGCTTTAACGGGAATGGTATGTTCCCTATTGAACAACGGCATGGCCGTCTATGAAATGGGCATGTCTCCTTCGGCCATCGAACGCATAGTCATTGATTCTGTATGTGCAAAAATTGGATATGATAACCATTCTGGCGGGTTTCTCACCTCAGGTGGCACCTTGGCCAACTTAACGGCCTTACTTTCTGCCCGAAAGGCTATTGTAGAGCATGATGTATGGAATGAAGGCCACAAAGGCCGCTTGGGAATTATGGTCTGCGAGGAAGCGCATTACTGCGTGGATCGCGCAGCTCGAATTATGGGACTTGGGGAACAAGGCATTATCAAAATACCAGCAGATGAGGACTTTAGTATGAACACCTCATTGTTGGAGCAATATTTTGAGGACGCGAAAGTCAAAGGCATTGAAATATTTGCCATCATCGGTTCTGCTCCTTCCACAGCCACTGGTGCTTACGACAATCTGGCGAAGATTTCAGCATTTGCAGCTTCAAAACAAATATGGTTTCATGTCGATGGTGCCCATGGTGGCGCCGCTATTTACTCCAATAAATACCGACATCTAGTAAAAGGTATTGAACAAGCCGATTCGGTAGTAATAGATGGGCACAAAATGATGCTTATGCCAACCATTACTACTGCCCTACTCTTTAAAAACAAGGCACACGCCCAACATACCTTCAGTCAAAAAGCAGATTATTTATTGGATGACACCACCGAAGACCAATGGTATCAAAGTGGAAAAAAGACCTTCGAATGCACCAAAACCATGATGAGTTTGCATTGGTACGTGCTGTTAAAATACTATGGTGAAGAAGTATTCGATCAATTCGTTACACGGCAATACGATTTGGCCCAAGACTTTGTGGAAATGCTCGAAGAACATCCCAACTTTGAATTGGCCATTTCACCACAATCGAATATTCTTTGTTTTCGATTATTGGATGATTCCAAATCGCAAAAGGAGTTGAACAGCTTCAATGCGGCCATACGGCAAAGACTATTGGAAGATGGTGAATTCTATTTGGTGCAAACCAAACTCAGAGGAATTCACTATTTAAGAACTACATTAATGAATGCGTTCACTACGAAAGTTCATTTGGAACAATTACTTCATAAAATCCAA
>CAYNUM010000553.1:0-2193 GCA_964400025.1 uncultured Croceivirga sp. | reverse complement strand
TGGTGATATGGTTGTTTTCATGTTGAAGTGAGTTTATCATCTTTGCCAAAATATTAACTGGGTTGGCTACGGCACCCCCGTATACACCACTATGTAAATCTTTATTGGGCCCGGTGACTTCCACTTCGACATAGCTAAGTCCCCTCAGGCCAGTTGTAATGCTGGGTACATCATTGGCAATCAAACTTGTATCAGAAATGAGTATGACGTCATTGGCCAATTTTTCACGGTTTTCCGCAACGAAAATCCCCAAATTATCACTTCCGACTTCTTCCTCACCCTCAATCATAAACTTTACGTTGCAGGGCAATTGGTTCGTTTTCATCATAAACTCAAAGGCCTTCACGTGCATATACATTTGACCCTTGTCATCACAGGCCCCTCTGGCGAAAATGGCCCCATCGGGATGCAAATCGGTGGTTTTAATCACGGGTTCAAAAGGAGGGGAGTCCCATAAATCCAATGGGTCAGGTGGCTGCACGTCGTAATGCCCATAAACCAAGACCGTTGGTAAGTTGGCATCGATAATCTTTTCACCATAGACGATGGGGTGCCCTGCTGTCTCGCAAATCTCGACAAGGTCGCAACCCGCATCTTCCAATGATTTGGCAACTACTTCTGCAGTGGCAACCACATCTTTGGAGTAAGCACTATCGGCACTTATTGATGGAATTTTGAGCAGCTCAATAAGTTCGTTGATAAATCGGTCTTTGTGCTCTGAAATATAGTTTTGTATGTCTTGCATGAAACGCTATTGTTGAAACGAAAATACAAAAACAACTTTTCGCAAAGAAGCACGTTGATTATGAAGTTCAATAGAAAAATTGGAGTATATTTGCCGTCCAATTTAATGACTCACATGCGGGTGTGATGGAATTGGTAGACATGCTAGACTTAGGATCTAGTGCCGCGAGGCGTGGGGGTTCGACTCCCTTCACCCGCACTAAACCCTCTGAGGAATCAGGGGGTTTTTATTTTTTTTAATGTTAGGGTACCTGTATTGCTGTAATTCAGGGAAAGGGAAATCTTTCCATCCTAATATGGAAGACCGAAGTCAAAAAAAAGAGACCGCTCCCCCAAGCGGCCTCTTCCGTGATTCACGGTCAACGACCGTTATTCATCTACCCGAAACAAAAAAGTCTCTGAAGTAGATGCATTGTCTTGGCTGTCCACTACGTCGATGGACCACTCATAAATGTTTCCCGATACCACTGAGACTTCAAAAGAAGTAGCTGTAGTTGTGCTTTGTAAAGAACTATTGCCCTGTAATCCAAAAAAGACATCATATTCCATAATATCCCCATCAACATCTGAAGCCGACCATTCTAAGGTAACTGTCGTTGTATTTGAACCAAGTGTGGCGCCTCTTGTAGGGTTTATTGCCTCGGCAGGAAAAGGGGCGTAGTTTTCAATACCCGGTCCTTCATTATAAAACCGAAACGCTGAACTCTGTGCAGTGGCATTTGTGCCATTTGCCCGTGAAGTAACTGACCATTCATAAGGTGTACCTCGTAAAATAGTAATCGGCGCTTCATTGGTATTGGCTACCGTATTGAATGAATTACCAGTATTTAGGTTGGTTATGGTTACTGAATAACTATCTGTGTTTTCGGATGCACTCCATTGAAAAGTTACTATACTTTCGATGTCGTTCACAGGTTCTCCTTCGTTGCATTCTGAATCATCTTCAGGAAAAATCAAAGTTGCCGATGCAGGATCGGGAATTTCGATTGGGTCATCATCTCCTCCTCCTGTAGGTGGAGGAGTTACATCATCACCTCCCCCGTCTGACCCACCACAAGCGCCCACCAACAATAACGAAAGCAACAAAGTGGTTAAAAAATAATACCTTTTCATTGTTTGATAATTTTATGGTTGAACAAACTAGTTTTATTGGATACATTTAAAATGTAGACCCCTTGGGGCAGCTCATTGATATCAATGGTAATTAACCCATTCTCCACATCCATTTGCTTATCTATTATCTTGGCACCTGCCAATGTGAAAATGGAAGCATTTACCTTCTTGAACTCATCTCTTGATCCCAAATACACAGATACCCTTTCTTGTACCACTGGATTTGGGTAGGCCATGATGGATTCTGAGATGACGATACTTTCATCGTAGGAGCCTTGACAACCTTTATCGCCGGTCACCCGTAGGTTGTTCTCTACTTGCTTGAGAGGCAAGGTG
>CAYNUM010000552.1:0-2194 GCA_964400025.1 uncultured Croceivirga sp. | reverse complement strand
GTTTAATTTATTCTTTGCACTTTGTAACTCCACATAAAGCTTCGTAATCGCCATATGCATATCGTAGATATGCGTTGAGCTTTTTGGCGGGATGTTCTTTTCAAGCTCAACAATTTTCGCGCTTATACGTTGATTTTCATATGAGCTGTTCTGTCCTGGTATCCCTAAAGAGTCAATCATTTGCTGCAGTACAATCATTTCAGAGAAGAAATTATTTTGGTACTCGTTTTCCATTTTGATTGTTTTTAACTCCTCTCTTAGTACTTTATTTTCCTTTTCAGGAATATTAAAGTTAAAATACACTGCAACTAGAATCATCGCCACGGTAACAACAAATAGTAATATGAATTTTAAAAAACCTGTAGTTCTTTCTTTATTGTTTTTTGCTTTCAAAATGTTTGGTGTTTATTGCTGAAGACTTTTCCCCTAATATTATTCTAATCTAATAAAAAACTTCGTCTTCCTTTGATTTCAGTATCATTGACGACTTCTTCCTTGACAAAAATACCGGTGTCGGGTTTTTTTCCAATGTAATCCAATTCACTCAGTTTTTTAAATAGGGTTAGCATATGTTTTGTAAAAGATGATATCTTTTGAAGACTATGATTTATATCGCTGTGTATATAATTCATATCGATGGTTTCTATTAAAACACCCTCAATAGCTCCTTGGTTCAAATCACACCATTCGGTTAAGTAGTTTAAAAAATCTTCTTTTCCTGTTCCCACAAAAACATCCATGCTACTTCGAATGACTCTGGCAAGACCACAAAGCTTTGCGAATATTTTTATTGGAGCTTCGTGTTTGTCCAACATCCTGTATTCAACGAGATAGGCATTAAGGTAATGCACTATTTGTAGTGACATGTGAAGCGCAATATTGGCGAGGTCATTGGTCTGTTTTTTTTGATAGATTTTTTGGGTTATTCGAACGCAGAATAATTCCATTTGATTTAAGAAAGTCCCTATTTCGTTGTATGCAAATTTTAAATCAGGATGACTCTGCATTGATGTACACGGAGGAATAAAATTTGAATCTACCGAAAGAGTACCATCTTTAATAATTATTTTCCCAATGCTTAGGTGATATAATCCCAGTTCTTGTTTTGAGGTCTCGTTTGCAGGGACTATCTCTAACCTATATTCCGGAACTACATGAGGATGACGTGGGGGGACTTCCCCAGGATAGCTATTACCAAAAGCGACCCTTTTAGAGGGGTTAACAACCAATAAAACATACCACTCAGAATCATTCTTATCAACTTGAAAAAGACCGGCAAGCTTATGGTCTGATTGTTCAAGCATCGAAGAAGTATCTTTTGAAATGTCAATGAGCAGGCCGCCCAAAGTTATTGCCCTGCAAGAATGGAGTGCGATATCGACCGATGATTGCCCGTCAACTGACAAGTTCAATTCCAAAGAATTATCCTCACCTGAAGCTATCGGCAAAAGCCCAAAATTAGTTGGGTTTATATGAATATTTTGGGTTTGATGCACAGCACTAAGAAGTGAATTCTCCATTTCAATGAAATGACTTTTGTTCATTTTCATTCCATCTACCCAATTCACTCTATAAATCTTATCACTTGCCATATGTTGAGTCTTAAATTCGAATTATCGGCTGAAGTTTATTTCAAAGGAATAAACACATTTCTTATCACTTCCAAAAACAACCCTTTTCATTATAACATTCTTTCCCTTGACTATTTTGCAAAATCTATCAAAAGTATAGGCTTTTCCGTTCGCTGTAACAAACGGGTTTTTATATTCGTCGCAGAAATACTTCGCAAAATCTTGAGGAGTCATTCGATTTTTTGCAATCAATCGTAAGTTGTCCGTAATAATCTTCTCAGTGAGTATAGGTCTTACATCTTTAGGTTCTTCCTTGTTTTTTTCTTTTTCTACAACCACCGGCGGTGGGGTCACTTTTTCTTCTGGTTGTTCTATTTCATCTATGATTTCTTTCAACTCTGGTTCGGCCTCTGTAGTTGAAGTTTGCGAATTATCGGGTTCAGGAGCATCGGGTAGGTTTAAGATGTTTCGAGTGGGTTCGTTTTGAAGACCTGAAATTCGGTCGGTATTTTCTTTTTTTGGCCTTACCCGTATGGTCTTCTTGACCAAATTTTCTATCTCGTCATTGATTATGAGTGAAACGGTATAGGTGCCAGGTCTGCGGTAAACGTGCCTAGCCCTTT
>CAYNUM010000551.1:0-2203 GCA_964400025.1 uncultured Croceivirga sp. | reverse complement strand
CAGAATGTTTGGCCTTTTTTTGGTAGTGTTTTCAGTCAATTTTTCTTCCTTGCATGAAACACAAAAGACAACTAAAATAATCAGTGTTGAGTACTTTTTAAAGAACGCCATATCGGGTTGAATTGAAACCATAAGATAAGCAAATTGCTATCGGTTTTGGCCCTTTCACCATCTTTGGCACTAATTTTGGTTTTATATCTTTATAACACAAAACATAGTACAGATGAAGACCTTTACCTATATGTTCGCTATACTGATATTATCGATGTCAGGTTGCTCTTCGCAAAAGAAGATGGTTGCCGAGACACCTTTTGAAATGGGTCAAGCTACATGCCAAGCCTGGTTGGGTGGAAGACCGGAAACCGGCTCAGGAATGCTTTTGGAAATACCTCTGCTTGGCGAGGATATCGATGAAACGAAGTTGCAACAAGCCTTTTTTAGGGGTAAAATTGCTGATTTAAAGTTGGAGAATACCGATAATGGATGGGTTGCAAAAGCCAATTTTGTGAAAAAAGGCGTTGGTAAACCTGATATGGTCATGCATTCAGATTCGGGTAAAGAGGTTGGTAATCAACCACCTTCGTTGAAACAAGAATTCCCCTTTGAATTGGAGAAAAATCAATGTGTTGTGAGTTTTTTAGATGGCGATACCCTAAAATATTTTAAAGTAGAGAACATCAAAGAGAAAAAGACAAAGATGTTCAAGTAGCGTATATATTGCTAACTTTATCTTATAAACCCTGAAGTCAACCTTCGGGGTTTGTTTAATTCGCTCAGATTGGCGCCGCTACGCAAATTATTTCAACAAACCTTTATTTATGGTCTGGCCACTGTGTTGCCAAGGGTCCTTTCAGTGTTTTTACTTCCCCTGTACACCAGTGTTTTTGAGCAAGCTTCCGGATATGGCCAATATGTGAATATCTATTCTTGGATTGCAATTTTCAATGTGTTTTTGGCGTATGGCATGGAAACGGCATTTTTCAGGTTTTATCATTCAGATGAAAAGAAGAAGAATGTAATATCCACTGCTTTAATTTCACTTTTCGCTTCCTCTCTTATTTTTTTCCTACTGGCTTTTCTTTTTAAGGACTACGTATCTGAGTGGACCAATATTAGGGGTGAATTCATAAAGTTTACGGTATATATTTTGGTTTTGGACGCATTGGCCATTATACCTTTTGCCTTACTTCGTGCAAACGAAAAACCACTCAAGTATGCTTGGATAAAGACTTTTAGTGTTGCCACTAACTTAGGCCTTAACCTTTTCTTCCTATTGATACTTCCTGATTTGGCCAACGGGACGAATGGATTTTTCCAATCTATTTATCAGGACGACTTTGAAATTCAATACATTTTCATTTCGAACATAATTGCAAGTGCAGTTACACTTTTAATCGTTTCACCTGCATATTTCAAAACAAGATATATTTTCGACCTGCAGTTGTGGAAGAAAATGTTGAGATATGCTTTTCCGGTTTTGGTGGCCGGAATTGCTTTCACCATTAATGAGGTGGTCGATAAGATTTTACTGACCCAAATGATTTCTGAAACAGAAGCCGGTAAATATGGTGCTTGTTATAAGTTGGCACTATTCATGACGTTGTTTGGCACCGCTTTTCGACTGGGCGTTGAACCTTTCTTTTTTAGTCAAGCCAATAAGGAGAATCCTCAAAAGACGTATGCCCAAATCACGAATTATTTTGTGATCATTGGCAGCATCATCCTTTTGTTTGTAGTGGTTTACATTGATATTCTAGGAAAAATATTGATTCGAAATAGCACATACTACGAGGCTTTTAAAATTGTACCGATCATTTTGCTTGCCAGCTTCTGTTTGGGGATTTACCATAATCTTTCGGTTTGGTATAAAATCACGGATCGCACCAAATTCGGGGCTTACATTTCAACCGTCGGCGCCATACTTACCCTGGTCATAAATCTCGCGTTAATACCCGTTTGGGGGTATATGGCCTCTGCCCTTGCGACTTTGGCTGCTTATGGAACCATGATGGTCTTGTCATATTATTATGGAAAAAAGCACTATCCCATTCCATATAATATGCGTAAGATTGTGTTTTATGGTGGGATCTCCATCGTATTTTCTATACTTTCCTTTTATGTGTTTAACCGAAACTTAATCGTAGGAAGCGTATTGCTTTTACTATTTTTGGGGCTGGTCTATAAAATGGAGGGTGCTATGTTA
>CAYNUM010000550.1:0-2205 GCA_964400025.1 uncultured Croceivirga sp. | reverse complement strand
CCTGCAGTGAGGTAATGCGGGCCTATAACCTCCCCCTTATTGATTTTTTCACGTAATAGAATGGAACCAGTAGGATCAAATTCACCTGGTGAAAATGCCGTAGTCACCCCACCAGCCAGGTATAGCAGTGGATATGCTTCAAACATGTTTTCAATTCGTCCACCAGTATTTCCATACATGTGCGCATGCATATCTATGAGCCCGGGCAAAACAGTTTTACCCTCGCAGTCAATTGTTGTAACCTTCTTGGGTGCACGAACCTTCCGACCTATTTTTTTAATTCGATCACCAACAATTAGTACCTGATGATTTTTTAGAGTTGAGTCGCCTTTTCCATTGATGATATTGGCATTTTTTAGCAGGATTGATTCTTGAGCAACTACTGTTAAACTTAATGAAATAAGCACTATGACAAGTTGATATCTTAACATTTGATGCAGCCTTTAATGATTGTGAGCTAAAGATAACTGATGTTTAAATCAATCTTGTGTTACTTAATTGTGTGTCAGAAAGTTGAAAAAATCATGCAAAGCAGAGATCGTTTTTACTAAAAGACATCAGGTGAAATACAATCTTTGTTTTAGGTCAGATTTCATTGAATAAGTCTAATGATGTGTCAACTCAAACCATCATAGATTGCCTTTTGAAACAATAGTCGTTTGGGGCAGATCACCCAATGAGAACTGCCGTCTTTACAAAGGATTGATCAGGTTGAAACTGCGGATCAGGTGCCGGTGAACTCACATTTCACCGGCTATTTTTTTGACTTCATAATGCCCAGTGACCATTTCATTTGATCAAGATCCTCCTGCCTTGGCACCCAGCTATGGCGGCTATAATTTCACTTTCAGAACAAGGTCAAAGGCTCAGGATTTTTGCTGAACTGGTCAAAAGGCTGGTTGGTATTTCCATGACTGCTTCACCACTGGTTCGCACCCTGATTAAAATCAAATCTTTTAAAACTAATTCAATGTTACGATGAACTATTTCACTCAAATCTCAAGAATGGGTTTTGTCCTGTTCCTGGCAGTGTTTGCCTCAGGAATGGCACTGGCCCAAAGTTTTTCTTTCCCTTCTGGTAGTAATACCACTGGAACCCCCGCAATTGTAGAGTTCAACAACAAACTGGTCATGGTCTATCTGGATGCCAATGGCTTCCGGCTGATGTACCGGGAATCTATCAATGGATCCGCGTGGAGCAATGCTGTTGAGCTGGATACGGATGACAATTTCCGATTGGTCGGCTATAATGGCAGTGGTGTTGGCGCTGTAGAACACAATGGCAGACTATACGTCACCTATGTTGGACAGCGTGAATTTCTCACTAGTGATCCGTGGCTGATTGCGATTGTGTATGATACCAACTATAACCGGGTCGGTGGAACTTTTGAGCTACCGGATGCAGCTAACCGTCAGTTTAATTTGAATGCTGGTAGTTTTGCTTCGGTAGGATCTCAGTTGTTTCTTCAGGTAGATGCGCCACTGTCATCTGGTGCCAGAGTAAAAAGAACTTATACGGTCGGAAGCACTGGGGTCATGACACAGGTTTCCGATCAGACGGGTTTTTCCAATGCCAGAAGTGCCATTGCCAATTTTGGAGGCAACTTATACATGTTTGCGGAAAAGAATGGGCTCATTCAAGTGTTGGAGAGAAGTGCCGGACGGGTTGCTGGTGGTGCTTCATTGGCTTCCAACTCGAAACAAACAAAAGCGATCACCTGGAATGTTGTGGGTGATATTCCGGGAAGTAACAACAGTGCCAGAGGGGCATTGTCTGCCATTTCATTCGATGGGAAAATCCAGGTCTTTGAAAGCGGTGGGATCTCCACTACAGGCTTTCTGGATTTAAGAACGACAGCGACCCCTAACGATATCAGTTCATACAGTGCACCTACAAGTGTTGCTTCATCCGTAGGCTCAAATGCCACTGCGGCAACTATCTTTCAAAATTCACTGTATGTCGCGTATAAGAATTCTGGCAACCTACGCATGACCTACCGAATAATCAGCCAAAACCTGCCCCCACTGGTTGCTCCGTTTAACCTGACTGCCACATTTCAGCTGGCGAATGGGCAGGTGGTTTTAAACTGGCAGGATAGCAACAGTGACGAGACCGGGTTTGTCATAGAACGATCAGTCAACAACGGCCCGTTTGATCCGATTGGACAACCCAATATCACCGGAAGTAATCTGACAGATATCGAC
>CAYNUM010000549.1:0-2216 GCA_964400025.1 uncultured Croceivirga sp. | reverse complement strand
CACCAGTGTTTCTGAAAATATTGGGGAACATCTTTCGGTTTTTGAACAAGAACTTCATGTTGAAAGGATTCAAGAACTGCTTGATCTTATTGGTATGAAAGATTTCGCCGATGAAAAGGTGAAAAACTTGAGTGGAGGTCAAAAGCAACGGGTAGCCTTGGCACGTGCTTTAGCCCAAGAACCCGAAATATTGATACTCGACGAGCCTTTTAGCCATATCGACCAGTTCAAGAAAAACGAATTGCGGTATCGTGTATTTCCTTATCTGAAAGAAAAGGGCATTACCGTAATCACAGCTACCCATGACAGCAATGATGTGCTTTCATTCGCTGATAAAATATTGGTGCTAAGAGCAGGTAAAATTGAAGACCATCAACCAACACAACAGTTGTTTAAAAGTCCGAAAAACAGATATATTGCTTCCCTTTTTGGGATTGTAAATGAAGTTCCTATCAAAGCGCTTAAGGAATATGCCGAAACAAATACTTCCATTTTGGTGTATCCACATGAGTTGGAAATTTCCAGCAAATCTGGTTTAGAAACTTTTGTGGTCAACAATCATTTCAAAGGTGACTACTATCTTATCGAAGGTGTTTCAGAATTTGGTCAAACCTTGTTCTTCAACAATCGCCTCCCTCTAAAGGTCAACACCAAAGTTTTTCTGAATGTCTCACTGCAATTGGTCAATCTAAGATTGAGACATGCTTAAGAACTGCAATTCATCGAAAACAATGAAGAAGGGATAATGGATCGCCTACCAAGGCCGTTATTTTCATAGAACCCCAAAATCTATGAAAATGAAAAAGTTGGCCCCACTAGTCTTCCTAATGGCCATTGCCCTTAACCTCTTTATTGCCTGTGAAAATTCTGATCTTGAACAAGAAGGCATTACTTCTCAAAACGACGAGGAAGAAGAAAACGCGGATGAATCTGATGAATCCGACGAAGAAAATGATGAGAACGACGACTCCGCCAATGAACCCTCTGGAACCGTAGTTTCATTGACCGCTACTCCCGATATCATTACAAACAATGGAGAAGGTTTACAGAACTGGAGCAATAGCGTTACGATTGAAGCTTTTAAAATAAATGGTTCTTCTGCTAACTTGGTTTATGATACCGAATTTAAGGATGAAGGTTTCGGCGTAGCAGGTGCGCGTTGGAATCAAATTGACTACTATGTAATGTATCAAGGTCAAGAAGTAAACGCCAGTGAAAGAATTGCCATCTCCTTTGAAAATGGAGCAACGGCAATTACCCTCACTGTTGGTATGATGGGCGATAATGAAGGGCATCCTGACGGGGAAACCGGCAAATGGACAGGATATGACCAAAATGGCAATCAAGTCGCCGAGGGTGTTCTTGGCGCAAACGAAAGTAATCTTGGGGAAGATGTAAAGCTATCCAGCAGCTCCTACGGCATTTATCCCATTGACTTAGTATCCAACGAAGCCATCTTTCGATTGGAAATTGAAGCTACAGGGTTTGGTTACGGAGATGGGGAGCCTCAAAATCGAAACTATAATAATGAAAGCGGAAACCAAGAAAACAACTCAGACTTCAATATCGTTGGCATTTCCTTTACAAATCTTTAAAATGCACTTAATTTTATCCAATAGCCGCTGATTTGGATAAAGAAAAAATATTACGAGAGCTTCAATTTAGAGCAGTCAGGAGCGGCGGCCCGGGTGGTCAGCATGTGAACAAGGTATCATCAAAGGTCCAACTAAGCTTTGATATCGAAAATTCTCTAGGGCTCAATGACTTTGAAAAAAACAGACTCCGTTTTACCATGGGGCGTCATATATCAAAAGACGATTGGTTAAAGCTAAGTTCCGATTCTTCAAGAAGTCAGCACAAGAACAAAGAACTGGTCACGCAACGTTTCTTTCAGTTGTTAAAAAAGGCCTTGAAGGCTCCTAAAAAACGGAAGCCCACAAAGCCCTCTAAAAATTCGATTGAAAAACGACTAAATGCTAAAAAGAAATTGTCTGATAAGAAGGCAAATCGAAAAAAGCCTGATTTCAACTAACCTATTTCGGGTACTTCATAAAAATATTGGGCCTTTTTTATTTTTCCGTTTTCTACTTGATACATGCATAGTTCATCAAAAGCCCAACGACCCCCTTCTTTAAAGGTAGCATCCATTGACATCGGCACTACGAAGTGATTGGCGGCCACAATCGGGTCTCCTACATTACCCCCGTGAATTTCTT
>CAYNUM010000548.1:1070-2230 GCA_964400025.1 uncultured Croceivirga sp. | reverse complement strand
AAGTCGAATCTATTGAATTTTAATCTATACAACAGTCTCATACTAGCGGGAATCATCCAGGGGGTGTTGTTCGCTTTTGTATGGTTGTCTAATACCAAGTACCGTTCTAGCACCACCTTATACCTCATTGCCCTTATTCTAACGTTTTCGGTCAGCAACCTTCAATGGTTTTTGTTTGACGTGGGAGTGATGTCGCGCTATGTGTTTTACAGCTACGTTTTTCTACCCTATGCCTTGGCCATGCCCACCTTGCTATTAGGCTATGGGTATCAGGTATTGTACCCTGAAAAGGGAGTTCCTCGCTGGATTAAGTTGTTGTTTATCCCTTTCGCCTTGGGGGTAGCCGTTGGTTTGTATTACAAGTTTAATGTGGTGGTTTTGGGGGAGGAATTGAACCTATCCACCTTTTATCGATCCTTGCCTTTTGTGGCCGAAATGATCGGAGGCTTCGGAAATCTCGCCGTTATCGGATATTTGTTCGTCCAATTGCGAAAATTGGGGAAAGATCAACCCCAGCGCAAATGGTTGCTGAAGATTTTACTGTTGCTTTTCCTGGGTACGCTCCTTTGGTTGTATTCGGAAATTAGTTTTCTTGACGAAGACGAGAACTATTTCTTTTACCCCTTATGGATTGTAGTATCCATTATCATTTACTGGTTGGGGCACAGTGGAATGTACAAATACGGGGTGAATCAGCAACGCAAAAGCATTCGATCCTACGCTAGACAACAAACCGATACCAAGGCTCCGACCAACGGGTATAGCGAAACGGTCACTGCCTTTACTGATTATGTTTTTGCAGAGCGGAATTTTTTAGATTCCCAACTTTCATTAGAGCGCTGCGCCGAAGAGCTGCAGGTGAGCAAAGGCCATCTTTCCAAATTGATCAATTCCGAGTTAGGGCAGTCATTTAAAGACTATATCAATAAATTAAGGGTAGAAGAGGCCAAGGCGTATCTTACCCATCCCGAATTTGAAAAGTACACCCTGGTGGCCATAGGTTTGGAAGCCGGATTCAACAGTAAAAGTGCTTTCAATACCTCCTTCAAAAAGCTTACAGGACAGACTCCTTCGGAGTACAGAAATCAACATACGGCCCGCACGGTTTCTTCCTAATCCGTGTCATTTTTTACGATTCACCATAAATAACACGCTCTATT
>CAYNUM010000548.1:0-1032 GCA_964400025.1 uncultured Croceivirga sp. | reverse complement strand
AGTTTCATCCTGCCTTATATCTACCGCTCTTTAAGTATGGTATACTTACCCTGCTTATGCTTTTTAAAGAGCTTATTATGAAATATCTAATCACACTTTTATTGATGAGTGCCACCTGTTTGGGGCAGGTAGGCATTAGTACAACAACCCCCAATGCAAGTTTGGACATCCGTTCCACCAATCAAGCAGCTCCGGCAAATACGGACGGTATCCTGATCCCAAAAGTGGATGAATTTCCCTCCACCGATCCCACCAGTGATCAGGACGGAATGCTGGTATTCGCTACGGGAGTTGGAAGCGTTGCCAAGGGATTCTATTTCTGGAACCAGGGCACCGGTTGGTCCTCCATAGAAGGCGCAGGTGATGTGGACTGGTACGGCGAGGGTACCAGTCTGCCGCCTACCTCTGCTACAGAAGATATTTACACCTTAGGGAATGTGGGTATTGGAGTAAATAGCCCCAACAAGCCGCTTGCTGTTTTTGATCCCAATGGCACACCAGCAGAATTTGCTGCCTTGCTCAATGATTCTTCCAATGCGGATGTGGTGTTTACCGAAATTGATGGGACTGGGGATGGGGTGATTACGGCTAATAGGATCAGAGTTCGGAATAACGGAAACGGATTACACCAAGGCAGTTATATAGCGTTAGAAGGTAGTGGTAACGGAAATAATATAGGGTATACTACTTCTATTTCCAATTCAGGTTCGGGTGGTCAAGCTGGATTTCTGGCCTTTCTAAGCGGCAATTCGACAACGAGTTCACAAACGGGTTTTGAGGTGAACACCGTCGGTACGCACGACAATTTTATTTATGGGTTTTCGGTATCCAATTCGGTTTCTGGTGATGGTTTTCACTATGGACTTAGAACCACCATGTCGGGTCCTGGAACGGGCAATCGTTATGGCACGCGTACCAATTTTAATGGTGTAGGTTCCGGGTCCCATTATGGTACCTACAATGACCTTTCTTCCATCGGAAGTGGCGCTAAATACGGTAGTTTTAACACGATAAGTACGGCTGCTGGAGGTG
>CAYNUM010000547.1:0-2237 GCA_964400025.1 uncultured Croceivirga sp. | reverse complement strand
TTGCCAAAATAGTGACCTCAGAAAGGACCGCTACATAACCAAAAATGGCCACCACGGCACCTAGTGTAACGATTTTGACTGAACCAATACGCTCACTGATACCATCGCCTAAAAACCGCCCTAACGTCATGGTTATTGAAAAGGCCAAAAACCCTGCTCCAAATAATTGCTCAGGCGCAAAGGTTACCTCTTTTAGATAAAGTGCACTCCAATCCACAACCGCCCCTTCACTTGCAAA
This sequence comes from uncultured Croceivirga sp., assembly GCA_964400025.1. Classification (GTDB taxonomy): domain Bacteria; phylum Bacteroidota; class Bacteroidia; order Flavobacteriales; family Flavobacteriaceae; genus Croceivirga. The sequence goes on along the minus strand of CAYNUM010000547.1, from coordinate 1,999 downwards.
ACTTATGAATCCAATTAGTCCTAAAAAGAATAAAGGTTTGAACAATTTTAAACTAAAAGGTTCTTTTTCAACCGGTGAAGAACGTATCGTTAGATAGTGATTTTTAAAATAGAGGTTTATTAAAATAACGATAGCGGCTATTAGGGCCATATGCAAGATCGGACTACCAATCATGGAGATTAAAAAACTACCAAGACCTGCAATCACACCGCCTAAGCTAAAAAAACCATGGGCGGCCGACATAAACTGAACCTTATCTTCTTTTTCAAGTTCGGTAACCAAAGTATTCATCGCTATGTCTGTAATACCGTTTGAAACCCCGAAGATGTATAAGGCTGCGCAGAGCAATTGATAATTTGGTGCGGCCAAGGGTAACAACGCTGCTATCGTACAGAATAACACACCCCACCAAGTGGTTCTGCCCACGCCATACTTATTTATAATTTTAGAGGCAATTGGAAATACCGTGAATACGCCCAATGCCAAGAAAAACAATGCAATTCCTAAATCGGCTTTATCAATATTCAGTTTCTCCTTAACCGAAGGTATATAGATGGCCCAAGTACCAAACCAAATATTCAAACTCGCAAAAACAAAGGCCGGGGCAAAATACCTTGGATTGGATAAAATTAAGCGTAGCGATTTCATTGATTAAAATAATTAGGACAAAGAAAACAACATTAAATCACATTCAGCGAACCAAAATATTCGTATTATGCAACAAAATATTCATTTTTAAATACAGATAATACCATTAAAGTTAATTTTATGCTATTACTCACTGCAAACTAATTTTTCTGATGGAATCAACACCAATATTTGAGTTGAACAATACGATAAAAATGCCGCAAGTAGGTCTTGGCGTCCTATTTGCGAAAAATGATGGTCAGGTTGAAAATGCGGTCAAATCCGCATTATCATATGGGTATCGGAAAATTGATACGGCCTCCGCTTATCAGAATGAAGAAGGGGTTGGAAAAGCAATCAGAAAAAGTAATGTTCCTAGAGAAGAAATATTTATAACCACTAAGGTCTGGAACACTGAGCAAGGCTATGACAATACCCTTATGGCCTTTGAAAATAGTATGAATCGCCTCCAAACTAATTATATCGACATGTATTTGATTCATTGGCCGGTTCAAAAAAAATATAAAGACACCTATAAAGCTATGGAAGAGATTTACAAAAGCGGTCGAGTAAGGGCCATTGGTGTATGTAATTTCAGCGCTACGCAGTTGAAAGATTTAATGGAGAACACTACTATAAAACCTACGCTTAATCAAGTCGAAATGCACCCATATTTAAATCAAGGACCTTTACTTAAATTCTGTAAGGACCAAGGAATTCAACTTGAAGCATGGCGGCCATTAATGATGGGCGATGTTTTAAATGTCTCTGAGATTACCAAAATTGCTGATAAACATAAAAAAACTGAAGCTCAGATTACCTTACGATGGTTAGTGCAGAGAGGTGTTGCAGTGATACCCAAATCGGTTACACCAGCTCGAATAAGGGAGAATTTCGAGATATTCGATTTCAAACTTGAAACCGAAGAAATGTCAAAAATTGAAAATCTAAATCGCAACAAAAGTTTGGGTGAAGATTTATCACATATAGAATAAGTCAATTTGTTCAAGAAATATTTTTTATGAGGGCTATTTATGAATCAATAATAACAAAATCAAATGCCTCATTTAATGTTGAAAGTTATATGGCGGCCACAAATTGTCGTGTAGCCGGATGGCATATACATCCAGAATATGAGTTGGTTTATGTTAAAAATGGGGCAGGAACATTAAGAATTGGAAACAAGATTCATAATTATAAGGATGGGACAGTGATTTTTTTGGCGGGTCATATTCCACATTCCGATTTCGGTAACAAACAATACAAAGACGGTAAAGAAGTCGTAATTCAATTCTCAAGCGAATTTGTAAACAAAAAGTTGAAATTATTCGCTGAGTTTTCCAAAATCACCAGGTTAATAAAGGATTCGGAG
>CAYNUM010000546.1:0-2238 GCA_964400025.1 uncultured Croceivirga sp. | reverse complement strand
AACACTCCGCAGCAGCTTATGAAATAATTCGTCAAGCCAATGAAAAGAATGAAATTACCATTCTGGCCCTTGGGGCTTTGACCAACGTGGCATCTGCTGTTTTCATAAAGCCCGAAATTGCTGGGAAATTAAAGGTTTATTGGTTGGGAACGACCATGAATTTTGAGACAAAAGTTTTGAAGCGAAATGATTTTAACCCACTAATGGATGCCTATGCGTTGGATTATCTTTTGGATTCTGAGGTGGAATTGAACATTATTCCGGTGAGTGTGGCTAGTGCAATGAAAATTGGTTTTGATGAAATGGAAGCTAAAATCGGGAAACATTTTCTGGGGAAACATTTACAAAAAAGATGGATTGATCATATCGATGGAGATCGTAGAAGTCGAACGTTATGGGATTTGGCCTTGATTTCCGTCTTTATTCATCCAGAATTTGCTGAAAAAGAAGTCATAACGACATCTAGGGATAGTGGTAATCGCCCAATTACATTTTATAAGACCATTGATGCAAAAGCCATTTATCAAGATTTTTATGAAACGCTATTGGCATTTGAAAGGGAGTGAGGTATTGTTAACAAAGTGAAGCAATCCGAAATATTATTTAGTGAAAGTTGGCGTTTCACTTCAAGTACGATATTTTTAAAATATTGTTCATTAGAATTAGTAAATCATTAATAAATGGATTCCCGCCTTCTCGGGAATGACAAAAAGCGGATTATTTATGAAATTACTGGGCATCGGCTCTCGTTTAGAACATCCCGAATTTGGAAAAGGGGTGGTAACCAATGTAACATCCCAACATTACTGGGTCACATTTATTGAAAACGGACTGGAAACCATTGATTTGGATTCAGAATTTGAAGTCATCGAGCGTGCCGATGACGATGTTGATACGGTCAGCTTGTTCGAGGTAGAGCGTTCTTTGGTTTCGATTCTGAAGAGGTGGAGTGATACCCACGAACGTGTGGCCATTGCAGATAAATGGAAAGGAGGCAAGTTGATTTTGGAACCTGGTGATGATCTAGCCAACAAAGAAATGCCAATCGATACCTTTTTCCATAAAATTGTCATGGTACGCGACCGATTACGGGTAATGGAACAAAAAATCAATAGTAGTAAAACATTGGATGATCAAGACAAAGTGGACCTCCAGCAATATATCACCCGAATCTATGGTTCATTGACCAGCTTTAATGTGCTCTTTAAAAACAAAAGCGACCATTTTGTGGGGGAAAAAACCAAATAAGGAAAAGGCAAAGTCCAATATTTTAAAGGCTTACGAATTACTTGCAGAAAGCTATAGCGAGCGTATAGAATACAAACCCCATAATGCTTATTACGACCGCCCCAATACTTTAAAATTGGTAGGTGATGTTCAAGGCAAACATATTTTGGATGCCGCCTGTGGTCCAGGAAAATATGCTGAAATACTAATGGAGCAAGGGGCTACGGTTAAGGGTTTTGACCTAAGTCCCAAGATGGTTGAAATGGCACACAAACGGAACAAAGACAAAGGTGAATTCTTTGTTCATGATCTGTCAGAGCCATTGACCATGTTCGATGCAAACACTTTCGATTTGGTGTTGTGCGCTTTGGCGTTGCATTATATTGTTGACTGGAACCCGGTTATACAAGAGTTTCATCGTGTGCTAAAAGAGAAGGGGCAAGTGGTCATTTCCATCGAACATCCTTTTTTTGAGTACACCTACTTTAAATCAAAAAAGTATTTTGAAGTGGAAGAAGTTTCGGCCACTTGGACGGGTTTTGGTGGTCGTATTAAAATGCCTAGTTTTCGAAGGCCCTTGATGGAATGTCTAAAACCATTTCTTGATAATGGGTTTTACATCGATGAGTTGATTGAGCCCCGTCCTGCGCCTGAGTTTAAAGAGCATGACCCTAGGCATTTCAAAGAACTGAATGCATTTCCTGCATTTATGATGTTGCGGGCTGTGAAGCGAAGGTAAAAATCGTAAATTCAGTTATGCGCTTATCGGATTATATTGACCATACCCTTTTAAACCCCACGGCAACTGAAAAACAGATACTTAATTTATGTCAAGAAGCAATTGCCTATGGTTTTAAAGCAGTTTGCGTGAATGGCTGTTGGGTAGCCTTGGCTGCTGAACTATTGAAGGGTTCAACGGTTCAGATTGCGACGGTTGTAGGTTTCCCTTTGGGCGCCATGACCACAAAGGCAAAAGTTGAAGAAGCCAAGAATGCACTGAAAAACGGGGCA
>CAYNUM010000545.1:0-2240 GCA_964400025.1 uncultured Croceivirga sp. | reverse complement strand
ATAGCATAGTTTGGCGTTACAACCTATTGTGGTTAACGTGGCCGACCTGCTTTTCACCTTTTGCACAAACCTAGATTGCCTTAATTATTTCGATAAAGTCATCACATTTTAATGAGGCACCTCCGATAAGACCTCCATCTACATCTGGTTTAGAGAAGATTTCTTGGGCGTTACCAGGTTTTACGCTACCACCGTACAAAATGGTCACAGCTTCTGCTACTTCTTCGTTATAGGCCCCACCAATGGTATTGCGAATAAAAGCATGCATTTCTTGGGCTTGTTCCGGAGAAGCTGTTTCGCCCGTTCCAATGGCCCAAACAGGTTCATAGGCCAAAACGATATTTTTCCATTGACTTGCGTCTAAATGGAAAATGGCATTCTTTAGTTGACTTTCCACAATGGAGAAATGATTAACGCTTTTACGGTCTTCGAGCTCCTCACCAAAACAAAATACAATGCGCATGTTCTTGGCCAGTGCCGCATCCACTTTTTTGGCCAAAAGGGCATCATCTTCACCGAAATAAGCACGGCGCTCAGAGTGCCCCAAAATCACGATGTCGACACCAATATTTAATAGCATATCGGCGGAAATCTCACCGGTGTACGCGCCACTTTCTGCAAAGTGCATGTTTTGCGCTGCTACCTGGGCAACTGAACCCTGCAATTGCCTTACCGCAGAGGCCAAGTTAACAAAGGTTGGTGCTACAATGACCTCAGCATCGGTATCAGGAAGTTTTGCGGAGAGCTCAGATAACAACGCCTCCGTTTCTTCTAAATTTTTGTTCATTTTCCAATTTCCAGCAACTATTTGGGTTCTCATTATTGTGTTTTTATCAGTTTATATTTTCGTTGAATTATTTAGTTCAAAAAACTTATTGCTTTTCGCCTTTTAAACTATCAACCTCCTCTATGCTATAATTTTTAAATTCAAAATCATCTCCAAACAAACGCTTACCATTTTCTTCGACCGTAAGCTCAAAACCTGCCTGTTTTCTCAAAATGTTTACAGAATCAGGACTTTTTAATGGCCAAACGAAAGCAATTTGTTTTGGGGTGCCCAAGAAATAGGCCCTTCCCTGGGAACCATAAATTTGGGGCTTGTTTTGACTCATTAAATGGCGGTCCAACATCATGGCATATAATCGAAAGGGAAGTTCCTTTCGTTTCGCAGCTAACGCAATGGTATCGATGTATTTTTCAATTTTATTGGAATGTTGAATTACGTACCAGGCTGTTTCTGAGGCCTTAGGTCCCACCATACTTTTTCCGGGATACCCCTTCTCGGTTATTACTTTTTCTACAAACTGCATATTTGTGCTATCTATCTCCATTTGCTTTCCCCAATCATTAAAATCAAGCGTTGCCATGGAACCTCTATATTTTTGGTCCAATACCATAACACTATCCAGCTGCCATTTAAGCTCGTCATCAAATTTCATAGCACTGGGATTGTAAAACTCCCCATTTTCAGGTGTCTCAAATACTAATTCATCAAAGTCATTGTAATGCTTCTTTTGTAATATGGTACCTTTTTCCAAAACCAAAATCGCTGGATTTGAGCGTACAATGGTTTTTAACGCGGTCATATCCGTAAAGTAAAAGTCAAAATTTAAACCATATTCCTTTATGATTGCACCACTTTCATCTTCCCCGGACGCCGACATACCGATTACCTTATATCCCTTGTATAATGCCTCATCAGTGTACTTCTTTACTTCTGAAAAAGCGTTCAACTCACTTTTTGCCAAGTCATAAGCAACAACCATCACTAGACGAGGTTCCCGAAGCATCGCTTCCGTGAAATCTCCACCATCTTTTTCTATGGTAAAATCATGAATTGGCGGCTCATACCCTTCTTGAACTATCGTTGTTTCCACGCCAATAAATTCGCCATCAACATCAGGATAGCCCCCATCGGTGACATACACCTTTTCCTCGCCATTACTATTGAATTTCCAGGCGAATTCTTGAATGGGCTTGGGTGCATCTTCAGGAACAATCATACCTTCCATAATATTCGCCCCAATTTTATAGGGTCTAAAGTCTTTAGATGGCAAATGGTTGAGTACTTGGTTACAGAAGAGTATACAGAGTAAAGTAGCAACACCCACAATCGCCCAATTCACTTTGTTGGAAAAAAGCGGTTGGATGTATTTCATTCCGATTACCAGTATCAAAATCAGTACCAAGAGCACGACGTCTTTCGTAAAAGATTCCCATGGGGTCAATTTCACGGCATC